>JAUNBO010000083.1 GCA_030527065.1 Bacillota bacterium
GATGACGATGACGACGAGAAAAAAGAGGACTGAGGATCGCATCTGACAAAGTGAAAAAATGATCTTCATAAAGAAAGAGGCTGCTGCTGCGGCCTCTTTTTTCTATGAAGAAAATCATTGTATTGCCAATCCTGCGGCGGTGTGCTACACTTTGAGCGATGAAATTCGTACAGCGGAGTGGTTTCGAAGGAAACCGGGAAGGAAGAAAGCGGACATGGTCAGATATGCGCCCCCAAGCGCTTCGGCGTCTCCCCGTTTTGCCGGGATCAAGACTTTTATGCGCCTGCCTTATGTTAAGACCACAGAGGATGTGGATTTTGCGGTGGTGGGCATTCCCTTCGATACAGGCTGCTGTTATAAAAACGGAGCCCGCTTCGGTCCCACGGCCATCCGGGAAGCATCCACCCTTATGCGGAATTACAGCATGAATCTGGAAATCGATCTCTTTGAGTATCTTTCCGGGGTGGACTACGGAGACCTGGACATTACCCCCGGCTACATCATGGAATCCTACCGGCAGATAGAGGAAGGGCTTCGGCCGTTCTTTGAAGCGGAGGTGACGCCGGTGGTCCTGGGAGGAGATCATTCCATCACCCTGGCGGAGCTTCGGGCAGCAGCCGGGCGTTTCGGGCCCGTGGCCCTGGTGCATTTCGATTCCCATCTGGATACCTGGGACGATTACTGGGGCCAGAAATACACCCACGGTACTCCCTTCCGCCGGGCCTGCGAGGAAGGGCTCATCGATACGGCCCATTCCATACAGATAGGCATTCGGGGCTCCCAATACGGCCCGGAGGACATTCAGGGCTCCAGGGACCTGGGCCTGGAGGTGCTGACTGCCAACGAGCTGCACCGGATAGGGATGGCAGAGGGCGTGAAGCGCATACGGCAGCGGACAGGAAATGCAAGGGCATTCCTGAGCTTTGATATCGATTTTGTGGACCCGTCCATGGCGCCGGGCACGGGCACGATAGAGGTGGGCGGCTTCAATGGCTATGAGACCATGACGCTGGTGCAGGGACTGCGGGACCTGAGGCTGGTGGGGATGGATCTGGTGGAGGTGCTGCCCGGGATAGACCCCTCCGGGCGGACGGCCTATATGGCCGCAAACATCATACATGAAGTCCTTGCGGTGCTGGCGCTGCAAAAGAAGAACGGAGCCAGATAGGCGGCGATCCCTGCCGGGGAAGGGCGGGTCTCAGGGCCATGGCGGCGGCCCGCCCCGAAAATGCGCAGACTTGAGGGGGCTGTAAAAATGTTGAAAATCGGTGAATTCTCAAAAATGGCAGGCGTCACCCCCCGTATGCTGAAGTATTACGAGGAGACCGGGCTTCTCCTGCCCCGGCACATTGACGTCAGCAACGGCTACCGTTATTATGAGGCCGGTCAGCTGCTGGCCCTGGCACAGATCAAAATGCTCCAGAGCGTAGGCTTTTCCACCAGGGAAATGAGCGGCGTCATCGGTGCGGAGATCTCTTCTGAACTGCTGGCGGAAAAGAAACAGCAGATCCTGGATAATATGCAAGGGGAGCTGGAGAAGGTGCGGCTGCTGGAGTTCTATGAGAATGCCCTGTCCAGCCTGCCCTTCAATCAGGACTACACCGCCGTAATAAAAGAGCTGCCGGCGGTAACGGTGGTGGCCGCCCGGCGGGTGCTGGGAAATGTGGACGAGGTGGAGGCATATATCTTTTTCGTGCTGCGGGAAGCAGAGGCCCGGGGCTACCATATGGTAACGCCCGTTTACGGGACCGTCACGTATTTTGACGAGGAATACCGCGACGAAAATATAGATTGCGAGATCACCTTTCCCGTGGAGCGCCTGGGGCGGAAGACCTCGCTTTTCGTTGTGAAGGAAACGGAGTATGCGGAACAGGCGGTCTGCGTGCTCCACAAGGGCGGCTATCATTTCCTGAAAGATGCATACATCTTTGCCTACGACTGGATCGACAAAAACGGCTATCAGGCGGCGGCCCCTGTGCGGGAGAAGTACCTGAGCGGCATGTGGGATATGGCGGAGAAGGAGGGGGATTACCTGACCGAGCTGCAGATCCCCATAAGAAAGAGGGGATAAGGCCGGCAAACCGTCCCCCTGGCGCCCCGTGAATAATAACGCCCTCTTCGGGGGACCTGAAATCCATAAAAAAAGTGCTTGACCTGTACATTGGCGTACAGGTTTATACTTTAAAAAACAAAATAGCAACACTCTTTTCAGGCAAGTCGGAGGTGAAACATGGGCAGGATCATGACCGTTCGAGGGGAGATCGACCCCTCTCAACTGGGCTTTACCCACATTCATGAACACATTTTGGCGGACCTTTCCTTTTATGTAAAGGAGAATCAGGCTTTTTACCCGGAAGTGCCGGAAGAGCTGCTGAAGTTCCGGACGGAAAACATGGCATTTTTGAGAAGCGGCTTTCATGCGGTTTCCGAAGACTGTATGCGTCTGGACGATGCGGAGCTGATGACGAAGGAACTGGAAGATTTCAGGGAAGCGGGAGGCTCTTCCATAGTGGAGGTCAGCCCCTCGGGCATCCGGGGAGACATCAGGGCCCTGAAGGAGATGTCGGAAAAGAGCGGCGTGCATATCGTCGCCTGCACCGGGCTTTACGGAGAAGGCTCCTGGCCGGCGGACTGCGTAACGGCCAGCCGGGAGGAGCTGGAGGCTTTTTTTGAGAGAGAAATACAGGAGGGCATAGACGGCTCCGGCATCCGGCCGGGGATGGTAAAGATCGCCTGCAACACCATGTCGGAAACCGAGCAGCAGGCTTTGCGGGCAGGGGCGGCTGCGGCCAGACGGTCAGGACTGCCGCTGCAGGTCCACACCGGCGTGCTGCTGCCCATCGACGCCACCCATGCCATGATGGAGATCGCCCTGGCGGAGGGCCTGCCGCCGGAGCGCCTGATCATGTGCCACATGGACGCTTATGTATTTCGGGTGGAATTCATAAAGGATTATCTCCTGAACTTTGAGGAAGTCTCGAAGCTGACGCTGGAACCTATAAAGGCCATCCTGGACCGGGGCGTCAATGTCGCCTTCGATAATTTCGGGGCTCCGGGGAACTTTGAGGCCCTGGGCTTTTTCGGCGTCTCGGATTACGACCGGATACGGGGACTGCTGGCTCTGATCCGCCAGGGCTATTCCGGGCAGATCGTGCTGGGGACCGATTGCTACACCAAATTTTCACCGGCCCGGTATGGCGGCAACGGCTACACCCGCATTCTGAATTTTGTGGTCCCCCTCCTGGCGGAACTGGGGGTTTCGGAAGAGGCCATAGCGGACATGACGGTAAACAACCCGGCCAGGTTGTTGGCATATTAAAAGGAAGGAGGCGCCGGATTGAGTTACAAATTGAAGCACATAGGGATCGTTTCCGGGGATGTGCAGCGGAGTGCCGACCATCAGTGCCGGGCTCTGGGCAATCAGCTGGCCGCCCGGTTTACAGGGGCGGACTACGATGTGGCCTATGTGGGCAGCGGCACGGACCTGCTGCTGGAGCTGGTGGGGAAGCCCTATGCCCCCACGCCGGACGCCTTTGCGGGGAAAGGGGCCATTGCGTACATGGGCCTGGAAACGGAGGACGCAGACGCCGCCTGCCGGGAGCTGCAAGGGAAGGGGATAGCACCGGTCTACGGGCCTGTGGATACGCCTCTGACCCGGGAGTTCGGCATTCTGGACGCCGCAGGGCTGCCCGTCCGCATCTTTGCCTATAAAGAGGGCTGCCGCCCCGGAGCACCCGGGCCCGCCCGGGAGCCGGCGGAAAACCCCCTGTCCCTGCATCATCTGTCCATGCTGATCAAGGGAGAAGATTACGAGGCGGAGCTCAGATTTTACGAAGAGCTCCTGGGCTTCCGGACCGTCACCACCTACCCGGAAAACCCGGGAGTGGTAGGGGGCTTCGCATTTTTGGCAGACGCATTTTTTGACGGGGAAGAGCACAACGTCATGTTCGAGCTTATCTGTACCCCGGACTATGAGAAATGTCAGAGAAAGGGCATCGATTACTCCCATGCGGGCTCCGACCCCCGGGAAATCATCTTCTTTGAAAAATACGGACCGTATTACGACCATTACTGCTATACCGCAGAGAACGGGGAGGCGGCATACCATAAGGCTGTGGAAGCCGGGGCATTGCAGGACCCGGGAGAGGCTTATCAGCCGGTGGTGGAGTTCGGCTGCTTCATCGCCTGGCTGAAGGATGCTTCCGGCAACGACATAGAGCTGATGGACGCCATAAAGGAAGACGATGTGGAAGAGCTGGCCGGCGACGGCGGCGTCTATGTGATAGAGGAGAAGTGAGGACCGGGGCGTCCGGCGGGAGCATGAAAGGAGGAACGTGCCATGAGGGGAAAAGCTTATTCTCTGGTCCATCAGCTGGGCTTTGTGGTGGAAGACATAGACCGGGCCATGGAGGACCTGGGGCGGGAGTACCGGGTGGCGAAATGGTACCGGCCCGCCAACAGCACTCCGGAGGAGATGTACTACGAAGGAAAGAAAATCGATATCCGGTCCGAGGCGGTCATCGGCTATTGCGGTAAAACGGAGATCGAGATCATCAGCTTTACCGGCGGGGACGAAAACCTGTATTCCATAGGTCTGGAGGAAAACGGGCCGGGCTTTCATCATGTGAGCTTTTTTGTGAAGGACATGGAGGCGGCCCTGAAGGAGTATGAGGCCCTGGGGTATCGCCGCACCCAGTGGGGAGTGATGACGGGGAAATCCACAGTGACCCGCTACGAGTACCTGACAAAGCCGGGACAGCTTTCCCGCTCCATCATAGAGCTCAACGAAACGAAAATGGGAAAGCGGGCCATCATCCGGGGAAGCCGGGACTGTGCCATAGGCGTGAAATTCGGCGATATGGAATTGGTAAAGGAAGTCAGCCTGTAATAAAAGAGTGAAAGGAGCTTCAAAATGAATGAGAATCAACCGAAACCCGTGGGGAATCTCAACGAGCTTACCGTAGAAGAACGGGAGCTGGGCGCCAAGCCCATAGGAAAGCTGGTCCCCCTTTACTGCCTGCCGTTGATCCTGGGCAGCTTTATCGTGGGCTTCCAATTGGTGGTGGACTGCGTTATCCTGGCCACCGGCGTTTCCCTGGAAGCCCTGGCCGCCATCGGTATTTTGTTTCCTTATTTTCTGATCATGGCAGCCCTTTACGACTTCATGGGCCCCGGCGGTGCGGCCCTGATCACCTTTGAGATGGGCAAGGGCAACTTCGATAAAGCGAGAAAAGCCTGTGCCAATTCCATTTTGTACTGCTTCGTGATCTGCGCCGTCATAGCCATCTTGTCTTACATTTTCAAGGACGCCGTTATCTGGGGGCTGGGGGCTTCGGAGGAACTCTATGCAGATGCGGTGGCTTTCCTGAACATCTTTCTGGCCTTCTTCCCCTTCATGACCACCGGCGTGGTGGTCTATTTCTGTGCCAGAGCCGCAGGCAAGCCCCTGATGAGCGCCGTATTCAACATCATCCCGCCCATCCTGGCCATGGTGATCGAGTACTATGTGGTCTTTGGCCTGGGCTTCGGCATAGAAGCCTCGGCCCTCTGCGCCATCGTGGCCCTTTGCCCGAATATGCTGCTGCTGCTCTGGTTCCTGTTCAGCAAGGGCAACATGCATCTGAAGGCTTCCGATTTCAAGGTCGACTGGGGAATCATCCGGCAGATCTCCGTGCTGGGCTTTCCTTCCTGCACCCTGCAGCTGTTCTATGCCATCGTCATGGTCTTCGCGGCCAACATCCTGGCGAGCCTGGGGGCCAGCGTGGAGCATTATGCCGCCTACAGCATCATCGACGCATACATCTATTATTTCCTGACCTTCATCGTGTTCGGCTTTGGCCTGGGCATTCAGCCCATCGTCAGCTTCAACTACACCCGTTCCCATGCAAGGACCTTCCAGACCCTGAAAATCACCTATGTGGCGGGAATCGTCACGCTGGTGGTCTTTACAGGGCTCCTTTACATAGGCATGGACGGCATCACCGGATTGCTGGGAGTGCTGAACGCCACGCCGGGCTATGAGGAATACCTGGGCAAGGCCATAGGCCTGTATATCTGGGGCATTCCCGTTCTGACCATCACCACTACCACGGCCTTCTTCCTGCAGGCGGCGGAGCGGGCCTGGCCCGCCACGCTGATCATCTTTGTCCGGGCCTTCGTCTTTACCGTGCCCATGCTCTACATCATGACAGGCATTATGGGGATAGACGGGCTCTGGGTGGCCTTCCCCATGGCGGAGGTGCTGTCGGCGGTCTTTGCCCTGGCGGTGCTGAGATGGCAGATCAAGAAGATAAAAGCAGAGGGCGAAGTGGAGCGGATCGCCGAAGAAGCGGCGGCGGTGGCGGCGGCGGAAGCGCCGGAACCGCAAGCGGAATAGGGGGCGTGTGAATTGTTGGAGCTTGATTTGAGAGGAAAAACGGCAGTGGTCACCGGAGCCGGCGGCAGCATCGGCGGGGGCATTGCCCGAAGCTTTGCCCAGTGCGGAGCCAATGTGGCGCTGCTGGACTATAACCTGGAGGCGGCCGCTGGCCGGGCGGCGGAAATCACAAAGCAATGGGAGGTTTTTTGCAAAGCCTATCAGGCGGACGTATCTGCGGAGGCGGCGGTAAAGGAAGTCTTTGCCGCAGTTCGCGGGGATTTCGGCAGCATCGACATTCTCTGTACGGCGGCAGGGATCGTGGGGGACAGCGACGACTATCTCCGCACTCCGGCCGCAGACATGGAGCTTACACTGAAAATCAACCTGCTGGGCACCAGCTACTGCCTCCGGGCGGCCTTAGAGTACATGATGCCCCAGAAATCCGGAAAGATCATTACCATTTCGTCCATCGCCGGGCGGATGGGAGTGGGAGACCAGGCAAACTATGCCTCCTCCAAGGCAGGCATTATTTCCCTGACCCAGTCGGTGGCCCAGTTTGCGGCCAAAAGCAATATCAATGTCAACTGCATCTGCCCGGGCTATCTGAAGACGGCCATGTGGGAGGAGGGCCTGCAGTTTTATGCGGCGGAATTGAACGTCTCCCCGGAGGAGGCCTGGCAGATGGTGGCCCTGGACAGGATCGCACTGGGGCGGGCCCAGGAGCCGGAGGACATCGGCAATATGGCGGCGTTTCTGGCGTCGGAGCTGGCGAAAAACATTACCGGGCAGGCCATCAACGTCTGCGGCGGTTCGCTGTTCAATTAGCAGATACAGGGCGGCCCCGGAAGGGTGCGCAGACAAGAAGGAGGAACAAGCAAATGTCTGAAATCAACGGAGGCAGAATTTTTGCCAAAGCACTGAAAAAGGAAGGCGTGGAGTGCGTCTTTACTCTGGCAGGGGGCCACATTATGCCTATTTTGTACGGCTGCCGGGCGGAGGGCATTGAGGTGATCGATGTGCGCCATGAGTGCAGCGGCGGCTATGGGGCCGACGCCTACGCCAGAGTCAGCGGGAAGCCGGGGGTGCTGATCACCACGGCAGGGCCCGGCGTCACCAACGCCACCACAGCCATGGCGGAGGCCCTGGATGCGGGGATCCCCCTCATCCATATCGGCGGCGCTTCTCCCCAGAAGGAAAGCATCACAGGGCCCCTGCAGGAGCTGAAGACCCTGGAGGCCATGGCGGTTTTCAGCAAATGGGCGGAACGGATCGTATCCTCGGACCGCATTCCTGAATATGTGGCCCATGCGTTCCGGCATGCCATGGACGCCACGCCGGGGCCGGTGTATCTGGAAATCGCCTTTGAGGTGCTGTACGAGGTCTATGAGGAGGATGAGTTGTACTGGCCGGAGGCCTACCGCACCGACGCCCAGCCCTTCGGCGACCCGGCCCTGATCGAAAAGGCGGCGGAGCTGCTGATAAACGCACAGAGCCCGGTGATGATAGTGGGGGACAACGCCCGCTTCAGCAAGGGCTGTGAGGAATATGTGAAAAAGCTTTCGGAATATCTGTCCATGCCGGTGTATGCCATGAACGTGGCCCGGGGCGTCTTTGCCAGCGAGACAGAGGATCCTCTCTGGGGCCTGGGAGGCTATGCGGCGCCGGGAGCGGACGTTATCCTGGAGCTCTGCGTCAACAACAACTATCTGATTTATAAGGGCCAGGAGCCCTTCTTCCCGGAGAAGGCCATCAAAATCCAGGTCCATCCGGACAAGAC
>JAUNBO010000084.1 GCA_030527065.1 Bacillota bacterium
TCTTAGCTGGTCCTGCGGAGGCCCGGCAAACCGCCCCCCTGGCGCCCCGTGTAAAGCAACCATTGGCGCCCCGTGAAAAGTAATCCGGGAGGGGCCCGGTCCGGCGGGACAAAAAAGAAAATGCCGGAGGCCCTCAGCTGTGATATACTATTATTAAAAAGGAAACCCAAATGGGGTTCGACTGCGGAAAGGAGACGGTGCGGCTGCGCCGGAAAGCATCTATGAAGAAACCCACCCTCTTGCTTATTTTAGACGGCTTCGGCTGCCGGGACGAAAAGGAAGGGAACGCCATTGCGGCGGCCCGGAAGCCCAATCTGGACCGGCTTTTCGCCTCATACCCCCACACCCGGCTCCGGGCCTCGGGGCTGGCGGTGGGCCTTCCCGAGGGCCAGATGGGCAATTCCGAGGTGGGCCACCTGAACATAGGGGCCGGGCGCATCGTCTATCAGGAGCTGACCAAGATCAGCAAGGAGATAGAAGAGGGGGACTTCTTCCGCAACCCCGCCCTGGAAAAGGCCATGGACCACAGCCTGAAAAACGGCTCCGCCCTTCATCTGCTGGGGCTACTTTCCGACGGCGGCGTCCACAGCCACATCACCCATCTGACGGCGCTGATAGAGATGGCCCGGCGGAAGGGTCTGGAAAAGGCCTGGGTCCACGCCTTCCTGGATGGACGGGACGTGCCGCCCCGTTGCGCCGCCCGCTATTTCCGGGAGCTGGAAAGCTATATGAAAGAAACGGGCCTGGGCGCTCTGGCCTCCATTGCCGGACGCTATTACGCCATGGACCGGGATAAGCGCTGGGACCGGGTGGAGCTGGCCTATAACGCCCTTACCCTGGGCCAGGGACAGGAAGCCGCCACTGCGGAAGAGGCGCTGGAAGCGGCCTATGCCAGAGGCGAGAACGACGAATTCGTCCTGCCCACCGTGCTGCGGCCGGCAGGGGCCCCCCCTGCGGTGGTGGAGGACGGGGATTCCGTCATCTTCTTCAATTTCCGGCCGGACCGGGCCCGGGAGCTGACCAGGGCCTTTGTGGACGCCGGCTTCAGCGGGTTCCGGCGAAAAAAGGTCATAAAAGACTTGTGCTACGTCTGCATGGTCCAGTACGATGCGGAGATGCCCAACGTCTCCGTGGCCTTCCCGCCCCAGTCCCTGAAAAATACCCTGGGAGAGTATATGGCTTCTCTGGGCCTTTCCCAGCTCCACATTGCGGAGACGGAGAAATATGCCCACGTCACCTTTTTCTTCAACGGCGGCGTGGAGGCTCCCAACAACGGAGAGGACCGGGTGCTGGTCCCCTCTCCTCAGGTGCCCACCTACGACCTGCAGCCGGAGATGAGTGCCCCCGCCGTCACGGAAGCCGTGGTGGAGCGCCTTCGCAGCGGCAAGTACGACCTGGTCATTTTGAATTATGCCAACGCCGACATGGTGGGGCATACGGGGGTCTTTGAAGCGGCGGTGAAAGCGGTGGAGACCCTGGACGCCTGTGTGGGCCGGGTGGCGGAGACCGTCCGGGAAATGGACGGCCAGATGATCCTGACGGCGGACCACGGCAATTCCGACGAAATGCTGGACGCCTCCGGCGGCGTCATGACGGCCCACTCCACCAGCCCTGTGCCGTTTTTGGTGATGGGCCGGCAGACAGTGGAGCTCCGGGAGGGCGGCGCACTGGCGGACATCGCTCCCACTCTCCTGGACCTGATGGGTCTGCCCCAGCCCCAGGAGATGACAGGCCGCAGCCTCATCAAGGACCATCGCAAACAGGCAATAGACAATGAATGTGAAATAAGGACGGGAATATGAGTTTCACCCATCTCCATGTGCATACGGAATACAGCCTGCTGGACGGAGCGGCCCGGATAAAGCCTCTGGTGGCCCGGGCAAAGGCTCTGGGCATGAAGGCTCTGGCCATTACGGACCACGGCGTCATGTTCGGCGTGGTGGATTTCTATAAAGAAGCGGAAAAGCAGGGGATAAAGCCCATTTTAGGCTGCGAGGTCTACATGGCGGCCCGCACCCTGCGGGATAAGGATGCGGCCCTGGATAAGCAGCAGGGCCATCTTGTGCTGCTGGCCAAAAACGAGGAAGGCTACCACAATCTGATGAAGATCGTGTCCAGGGGCTACGTGGAGGGCTTTTACTATAAGCCCCGGGTGGACAAGAGCGTGCTGCGGGAGTTCCGGAGCGGCCTCATCGCCCTTTCCGGCTGCCTGGCCGGGTACGTCCAGCAGAAGCTTCTGAACGGAGATTACGCCGGCGCAAAGCAGGAGGCCCTGGAGCTGCTGGACATTTTCGGAGAGGGCAATTTCTATCTGGAATTGCAGGACCAGAATTTAGAGGAGGAATGGAAGATCCTCCCGGATATGAAGCGGCTCCGTCAGGAGACCGGCATTCCCTTTGTGGCCACCAACGACGTCCACTATGTAAACCAAGAGGATGCGGGGCCCCACGATATCCTGCTCTGCATCCAGACCGCCAAAAGCGTGGACGATGAAGACCGCCTCCGCTTTCCCAACGATCAGTTTTACCTGAAATCCCCGGAGGAGATGGAGCAGCTTTTTGCAGACCTTCCCGAGGCTCTGGAAAATACGGAGAAAATCGCAGAGGCCTGCAATGTGAAGCTCCGTTTCGGGGAACTGCACCTGCCGGAATTTTCGCCTCCGCAGGGGAAGGACAAGCGGGAATATCTGCGGGAGCTCTGCGCCCGGGGAATGGAGGAACGCTACGGAGAGGCGGACCGGGCCCTGAAGGAACGGCTGGAATACGAACTTTCCACCATCGAGAGCATGGGCTATGTGGAGTATTTCCTCATCGTCTGGGATTTCATCAATTACGCCAGGGAGCGAGGCATTATGGTGGGGCCGGGCAGGGGCTCTGCAGCAGGCAGCATAGTGGCCTACTGCCTCCGCATCACGGACATAGACCCCGTAAAATACGGCCTCATCTTTGAACGCTTCCTGAATCCGGAGCGGATCTCCATGCCGGACATAGACATAGATTTCTGCTATGAAAGGCGGCAGGAGGTGATCGATTATGTGGTGGAAAAATACGGCGAGGACCGGGTGGCCCAGATCATCACCTTCGGCACCATGAAGGCCAGGCAGGCCATCAGAGACGTGGGCCGGACCATGAACATGCCCTATAACGAAGTGGACCTGGTGGCGAAGAAGGTGCCCTTTGCCCTGAACATGACCCTGGACCGGGCCCTGGATATGAACCCGGAGCTTCTTCACTCCTATAATGAGGACCGGCAGATCCGGGAGCTGATAGACACCGCCCGGGCCATAGAAGGGATGCCCCGGAACGCCGGCACCCATGCGGCGGGAGTGGTGATCTCCCGGAATGCCCTGAACGAATACGTGCCTCTTTACCGGGGAGACAAAGGGGTTTCCACCCAGTTCACCATGGGCGTCATAGAGGAATTGGGCCTGTTGAAGATGGACTTCCTGGGCCTGCGGAACCTGACGGTGATCCGGGACGCTCTGGCGGCCATCCGGGAAAGCACCGGCGTCGCCGTGGATTTCTCCCGGATGGAGTACGACGACCCCGCCGTCTTTGAGCTCATCAGCAGCGGCAACACCGCCGGCGTCTTTCAGCTGGAAAGCTCCGGCATGACCTCTTTCATGATGAACCTGCGGCCGGACTGCTTTGAAGACATCGTAGCGGGAATCGCCCTGTACCGGCCGGGCCCCATGGCTTCCATCCCCACCTACATCGAGAACAAGAAAAATCCCGGGCGCATCCGTTACATAGACCGGCGGCTGGAGCCCATCCTGTCCGTCACCTACGGCTGCATGGTCTACCAGGAGCAGGTGATGCAGATCGTCCGGGACCTGGCGGGATACACCTACGGGCGCAGCGACCTGGTGCGCCGGGCCATGAGCAAAAAGAAGCGGGACGTGATGGAGCAGGAGCGCCAGTACTTCATCTATGGGAAGCAGGACGAAGAGGGCGGCTGGGAACTGCCGGGCTGCATCAACAACGGCATTCCGGAGCAGGCGGCGGAGGCCATCTACGCCCAGATGGACAGCTTTGCCGAATACGCCTTCAACAAATCCCATGCGGCGGCCTATGCGGTGCTGGCCTACGAGACCGCCTGGCTGAAAACCCACTATCCCGTGGAATTCATGGCGGCTCTCATGACCAGCGTCATGGGAGATTCGGAGCAGATCGCCGGGTATATCCGCAACTGCGGGGAGATGGGCATAGAGGTGCTGCCTCCCTGTGTGCTGGAAAGCGGCCGGGGCTTTACTGCCAGAAACGGAAAGATACGCTTCGGGCTTCTGGCGGTGAAAAACGTGGGCGGCGGCGTGGTGGACGCCATCGGGAAGGCGGTGGCGGAGAAGGGCCCGCCGGCGGACATCTTCCAGCTGGTGAGCCGCCTGGACATCCAGGAAGTGAACAGGAAGGCCATGGAGAGCCTGATAAAGGCAGGGGCCCTGGATTGCTTCGGCGAGAGCCGGGCCCGTCAGCTGGCGGTGTGCGGCCGTCTGGTGGAAGGGGCCCAGAGCGACGCCCGCAAGACCCTGGCGGGGCAGATGTCTCTTTTCCAGAGCGCCGGCCTGGCGGAGGGAGAGGGGCTGCGCATTCCCTATCCCCAGATAGAGGAATTCCCCCGGGAGCTGCTGCTGGCCTATGAGAAGGAAATGCTGGGAGTCTACCTTACGGACCATCCTCTGCGGGCCTACAAAGATGTGATAGAGCGCTGGGCCACCGCAGTGACCACAGACCTGCAAAGCGGCCGGAACGAAGAAGATCTTCTGGAGGCCCACGGGCTGGAAGAAGGGGGGGACGGACTTCCGGCGGCTCCCCGTCTGCGGGACGGCATGGAAGCCACCATGGCCGGCATCATCACCGGCGTAAAAACCCTGGTGACGAAAAAGAATACGCTGATGGCCTTTGTCCAGATAGAGGATATGCACGGCTCCGGAGAGGTCCTGGTCTTTCCCAATGTTTTTGAGCGCTGCCGGGGCGTCATCAAGGAAGACGCCGTGGTGGCGGTGACGGGGCGGGTGAACTTCAAGGAGGGCGAGTCCGCCAAGCTGTTGGCTGAGCAAATCGTGGACCTGCGGGAAGCGGAACTGCCCGGAACGAAGGAGCCCCTTCCCGTAGTGAAATTGAAGCTGCCTGGGACCCTGGACGAGGCGGAAACCCTGGAGAGGATAAAAGCCATTTTTGCCGGCCATCCGGGAAACAGCCCCGTGGTCCTCTATCTGGCTTCGGGAAAAACGGTAAAGACCCGGCAGGACCTGTGGGTAGAGGCGGACGAAGCTTTCTGCCGGAAAATGGCAGGGATTCTCGGAGAGGAAAATGTTAAACTGAGTAGAGAAAACAGGAGTGTAAAGCAATGAAAAAAATCGGAGTTCTGACCAGCGGCGGAGACGCCCCCGGCATGAATGCGGCGGTGCGGGCGGTGACCCGGGGCGCCATTTATAACGGCATGGAGGTCTATGGCATAGCCCGGGGCTATGAAGGGTTGATCTACGGGGAGATAAGGCCGCTGAGCATTTCCTCCGTGGGAGACATCATCCACAGGGGCGGCACCATGCTGAAAACGGACCGGAGTCCGGACTTCATGACGCCGGCAGGCTTCCAGCGGGCCCTGAACATGCTGGAAAGCTTCGGCCTGGAAGCGGTGGTGACCATAGGCGGCGACGGCACCATGCGGGGGGCCCTGGAGCTGACAAAGGCGGGGGTCACCACGGTGGGGCTTCCCGGGACCATAGACAACGATCTGGCATATACGGACTTCACCATCGGCTTCGATACGGCGGTGAACACGGTGCTTTCCGCCATCAGCAACATCCGGGACACATCCTCGTCTCACGGCAGGAGCACCGTCATAGAGGTGATGGGCCGGGACTGTGGCGACATAGCCCTCTATGCCGGTCTCTGCGGCGGCGCCGACGTCATTCTCATCCCGGAAGAGGAAGTGGATATCAACGCCGTTTGCCGGAAGGTAATGGAAGGGAAAAACCGTGGGAAGACCTCCAACATCATAGTGGTGGCGGAAGGCGTGGACGCGGATTCCCAGGAACTGGCCAAAGACGTAACGGAGCGGACGGGCCTGGAAACCAGGGCCGTGGTCCTGGGCTATATCCAGAGAGGCGGTTCTCCCACGGCAAAGGACCGGATGCTGGCCAGCCGCATGGGATACCGGGCGGTAGAGCTCCTCATGCCCGGAGGCGGAGGCCGGGCCGTAGGCGTCCGGGGGGAAGAGATAATCGATATGGATCTGGCGGAGGCGCTGGCCATGAAACGCCGGTACGACCGCAGCATCATAGAGCTGGCGGACGTTCTGTCCAGATAGAACGGCGGCCGCCGGGGACGGCGGCGGGAGTTCAGGGCGCTTTTTGGCGGCCACCGATCTCCGGCAGCTTTGCAGAGGGGGAGAAGCATGAAAAACATAATGGTCTGCGTAACACAACAGAGGTCCTGCGACCGGCTGATCCGCTACGGACACGGCCTGGTGGCGGAGGGCAAGGAGAACAATCTTTTCATCATCCATGTGGCCCACTATCAATTTAAATTCCTGGGGAATACCCAGGAAGGGGAGGCTCTGGAATATCTGTATGAAAAGGCGCTGGAATACGGGGCCCAGCTGACGGTGGTCCGCTCCAACCATGTGCTGGACACCCTGGCGGATCTGGTAAAAAAATATCAGATCACCCACATCGTCCTGGGGGAATCGGGAGAGACCCAGACCAGCAGCAATGTGGTGGAGCTCCTGCGGGAGCGGGTGAAGGACCAGGCGGAGGTGCTGGAGATCCCGTCCTCGTAAGGCGGGGCCCGGAAAAAAGAAAGGTCCGCAGGCTCAGTGGCTGCGGATCTCCTTGTATTTTTTCTGGGTGGCGGCGCCTCCCCTGAGATGGCGCTCCGCCTTGTTGTTGTCCAGTACGGCCTTCACTTCCTTGGCCATGGCCGGATTGATCTCCAGAAGCCGTTCCGCCACATCCTTGTGCACCGTGGATTTACTGATGCGGTATCTGGCGGCGGCGCCCCGGACGGTGGCGCCGGTCTCCAGGATGTAGCGGGCCAGCTCCAGAACGCGTTCTTCGATATAATCCTTCATACCAGCATCCTCACCGCCCCATTTCAGATTTGCCTGTGGCCCCGGACCCGGCGCAGGCGGCATTGGGCCCCGCCCGGTCTTTCGTTATCATGTATATGCGGCGGCGGGAAGAATATGCGGGAGAACCTGAGGGCGGCGGTCCGGCCCGGGGCAAAGGCTGCCCGGCGGCTGTCGGGCCTGCCCGTTTCAGGGCAGCAACGGTCCGGGAACCGGCGGAGAGCATCCGTTTCCGGGCAGTTCGTTTTCCTGTTTGAGTTTTGCCGCTTCAGGCTGCTTGTTCATGATCAGCCTTGCGCATGATAGTCTGATAATGGGAACAGGCCGCTTCAAGGAATATTATCTTATGAATACGCACATAATTCCTTTGACATCATTCCTATAATCGCTTATAATATTCCCATAAAAACGATGATCTGAGGTGAACTGCGTGGAATATATGACTGTTGCAGAGGCGGCGCAAAAATGGGGACTGACGGCGCGGCGGGTTCGCGTTCTCTGCGCTGAAAATCGCATTGACGGCGTCATCCGCAAGGGCAAGCTATATATGATTCCGGCTGATGCGAAAAAGCCGGACGATGCCCGCGCGACCAAAAGCACAAGGGCCGTGCTCAAGCGCACGCTGCTGGAAATTGAGCAGCAATTGGCGGATCTTTCCCGCCGCCGTCCGTGGACAAGGGGAGAGCTTGAGCGGCTGCGCAGCGAGTTTCTTGTAGAATACACCTATAATTCCAATGCCATTGAGGGCAACACGCTTACCCTAAAAGAAACGGCCATGGTTTTAGAGGGGGTCACGATCGACCAAAAGCCGCTCAAAGACCATTTGGAGG
>JAUNBO010000085.1:0-6067 GCA_030527065.1 Bacillota bacterium
CGTAAAATTCTCTGGGACGAGGACAGTCCGGCAAACCGCCCCCCTGGCGCCCCTTTTAAAAGTAACCTTTTTTCCGGCGGCCTAAAGCTGGTGGGCGTCCACCCATTCCTTAGCTTCCGCAACGGCTTCTTCTCCGGGGATGTTGACATGGGTCACATCCTCGGTGGTTTTTTCTTCGGACAGGGGCAGGGTGGTGAAAACCGGCCCCCGGCGAAACGTTTCTTCCTTATTGATATCCATATCCTTCTTTTCCTTTCTGCGTGAGGGTTTACCGGCGGAGCGGCCTGCGCCCCTCTCCGGGTAGTCTGCACAAAAAAAGAAAGGATAAACAAATTTCCTTGTTTTTCAGGGAAGCCATTGGCCCCGGACCAGAAGGACGGCGGAGCCCCCGACCTGGACCGAGATCCGGGCCGGCTCTCCTGCGTTTGAAGCGGAGCCCCGGGAAAGGAGCCTTCCATAGATCATAGAAGGGCGGCCCATGGCCTCCCCCTGAAGAAAGGCGCAGGAATCTCCCGGCCGGAGAAGGCCCGCCTGATGAAGATAGTAGACGAGAGCGCCGCTGGCGGTGCCGGTGGCCGCCTCTTCCGGAATGCCGAAAAGAGGCGCGAAATTCCGGCAGAACGCCGTAATGTGGGAAGGGCCCTCTCCGTCGTTGAGGGCAAAGGCGTGAACACCGGTGACGCCGTATTCCTCCGACAGCCGGGCCAGGGCCGCCATGTCCGGGGCCAGGGCGTTCAGGGCCTCCCGGCTTTCCACCGGCAGCATGATGTCCGGGAGGCCGGCGGCGGCGATCCGGGGAAAGAGCCGGGGAGCGCCGCCGGGGGGAAACACCCGGGGCACGTTTACGTTTGCGCCTGTTTCCCCGGAACGGCCCATGGCCCCGTAGAGACGGGCAAGAGCCTCCGCTCCGTCTATGTCTCCGGAGCAGGAGAGAGTTTCGCTGTTTCCGCACTCCATCATGACCCGGCCCCCGCCATCGATTTCCACTCCCAGGGTCCCGGCCCCGGTGGCGATGGAATAGCTGCGGCCCGGCAGGGCCAGCCCCGCATCCTGCAGGACACAAAAAGCGGCGATGGTGGCGTGGCCGCAGAGCTCCACTTCCGCCACCGGCGTAAAATACCGAAGGGCAAAAGAGGCGGAGGCCCCGGCGGTCTCTCCCCCGGCGGCTCCCCCGCAGGGCGCCGCCGGGCGGACAAAGGCCGTCTCCGAATAGCGCAGCTCCGCCGCTATCTTCCTCATGGTCTCTTCCGGCGGGAAGGGAGAAGAGGGCTCCAGCAGAACCACGCCGGCGGGATTCCCGCCAAAGGCTTCCTCTGTAAATGCGTCCGCTATGTACAGCTTCATTCAAAAACTCCCGTTACTCGCTGAGAAGCTCTATGGCTTTCTGCAGCTGAAGGTCCTCCCCGGCATAGGTCCCTGCCGCCATAAGAGCGGCGGCGCTTTCCAGGGCGGCCTGGGTGGTATAATCCAGAACGCCGTAGGAATAAAGGGCGCTGTCGGTCTGGAACTGCCTGACGGCGGAAACGGTGGCCGCATCCATCACGCCGGAAACCTCCACGGAATAGCCCAGCATATCCAGCCGCTGCTGAGCGCCGTAGACGTTGAGCCCGGTGTCGCCGGAGGCGGGCTTGGTGGTCTCCGACATGGGGGCGAAGCTGCTGTAAAGAGCGGCCAGGCTTTCCGCCTCGGCCACAGAATAATTCTCCACCACATAGTCCGGTGTGATCCCCACCCCGTCTATCACATGCTTGTCCGGGGTCAGGAAGTAATAGACGGAGAGCTTTATGGCGCTGTCGTTGTCCAGGGTCATCACCTGCTGGGCCACGCCCTTTCCGTAAGTGGCGACGCCCACCAGAACGGCCGTGCCGCTGTCCTGCCAGGCCCCCGCTAAAATCTCAGAGGCGCTGGCGCTTCCCTCGTTCACCAGCAGGACCACAGGTATGCCCAGGTCCCCCAGGCCCGTGGATTGGTAGCTGTCCAGGATGGCCCCCTGCTGCTCAAAATGCACGATATCGCCCTTGGGCATCAGCTGGTTGGCGATTTCCGCAGCGCCACTGACATAGCCTCCCGGGTTGTTCCGTATGTCCACGATGAAGGACCGGGCCCCGTCGGCGATGAGCCTGAGCTTGGCTTCCGTAAACTCCGTATGGCAGTCCTCGTCGAATTCCGAAATGGCAATGTAACCGATGTGGCCCTCCAGCATTTCATAGCTGACGGAGGGAGTGCTGATGACGGCCCTGGTGATGGTGAACACCAGAGGAGCGCCGTTTCTTTCCACGGTGACCTTTACAGAGGAGCCCACCGGCCCCCGGAGCATGGTGGAAATCTGCTCCACGCTGCTGCTTTCCACATTTTGGTCGTTCACATGGGTGATGACGTCTCCGCTGCGGATGCCGGCCTCCTCCGCCGGCGTATTGCTGAGGGGCGTCACCACCTTGCAGCGGCCTTCGTCGCTGATGAGGCTGACGCCTATGCCCTCAAACTGCCCGCTGACGGATTCCAGAAACGCCTCGCTCTCCGCAGTGCTTACATAGTAAACGCTGTACGGATCCTCCAGCGCTTCCATCACCCCTGTAAAAGCGCCGTCCATCAGGGTCTCATAGTCTATCTCATCCTTGTAATTTTCCTTCAGGAAAAGAATGAGATCCTGCAGGGTCTCAAATTCCTGCTGCAAATATTCCTGCGCATTTCCCGTTTCCGCCCCAAAGGCCTCTTCGGCGAACACATACGCAAAGGTGGAGACCACCAGTGCGACGGCCAGGACAATGGCAATGACTCTGGCTACGGCCTTTGTTGTTTTCTGACTCACGTTTTTTCCCCCTTTGAACAATATATCGACACTTCTTTTCCTGAGCCCGGCTGCGGCTGCATGCGGCTACATGATCTCAATGTCCAGCCGGCTGCGGCTTTCCGAAAGCCCCCGCAGGCTGATGTGATAATCTATGTTGAGCCTGCCGCTGGCTTCCGCCGGCCTCAGGTCGTTGACCACGTCATTGGTGAGGACCTCCATTTCTATGGCGCCGTAAGGCGTCTCATAGTAGCCCTTCACCCGCTTGCCCTTCTCAAAGAGCATTTCCGTATCCAGGGCCACCGCCTCGCCGAAACGCCGCATTTCCACCTTGTCGCCTATGATTTTCAGACTGGTGGTGCAGCCCTCCATCCCGGAAAAATCACTTTCGGCATAGGAGAGATAGATGGCCCCCTCGTGCTCATAGAGCTTGCCCTCGGTGACAAACTCCATGTGTTCCTCTTCCTCTTGTCCTTCATAGATCTGCTTACCTATGATTTTTAGCATGATATCTTTCATATCCCAATTCCACGATCCTTTCGATCAGCTCCGGGTAAGGCACCCCAGCCGCTCCCCAAAGGAGGGGAAACATGCTGAATCGGGTAAAGCCCGGTATGGTGTTGACTTCGTTCAGGTATAGTTGATCCGTTCCCCGTTCCAGGAAAAAATCCACTCTGGCATATCCGCAGCAGTCCAGGGCTTTGTAGGCCCGGAGAGCGATGTCCTTCAGGCGTTCCGCCGTTTCCCGGGAAATCTCCGCCGGGATGCAGAGCCGGGAGCGGCCTCCGTCCAGGTATTTGGCGTGGTAGTCGTAAAACGCCGCCGAGGGGATGATCTCCCCCACCTCCGCCGCCTGAGGGTTATGATTCCCCAGAATGGCCACTTCCAATTCCCGTCCGTCTATGCCTTCCTCTATGAGGATGCGGCTGTCGAATCTGGCGGCCTCTTTCAGGGCGGCAGCCATGCTGTCCCGGTCCGTGGCCCGTGAGATCCCTACGCTGGAGCCCATGTTGGCGGGCTTTACGAACCAGCGGGGGCTGAGGCCCTTTTCCTCCCAGCGGCCGGGGAGGGGCAGCCGCCGGTCCTCTGCGATATCCTCCTCCAGTTCCTCCGCCTGGAGGCTCAGGTACTCGCATTGAGGAAGTCCCTCTCTGGCGAAGATGGCCTTGGCCAGGATCTTGTCCATGGCCGCTGCGGAGCCCGTGACGCCGGAGCCGGCGTAGGGGATCCCCGCCATTTCAAACAAGCCCTGAATGGTTCCGTCTTCGCCGTAAGGGCCGTGAAGGACAGGAAAGGCGAAATCCACCAGTTCCTTTAAATTGCGTCCCCCTGTTCCCAACACGGTGAAGCCGTATTTTTCAGGCTCTGCGGCCAGAGCCGCTCTCGCCTCTCTTTCCCATTCCCCGCTCTCTATCCGGGCGGGGGGGCCGTCGTAGAGCAGCCATTCGCCGCCCCTGGTAATGCCGATCTGCACCACCTGATATTTGCTTTTATCCACCGCACCGATGACCGATGCGGCGGACATCAGAGAAACCTCGTGCTCTCCGGACCTTCCGCCGAAGATGATACCCAATTTCATCACAGCACCGCCTCCTTTCAGCTCAGCATCCCTTCATTATATGAGGCAAAGCTATTTTTCTTTCAGCAAGTCCCGGATCTCCGTCAGAAGCTCTGCTTCTGTGGGGGCGGGAGGCGCTTCGGGAGCGGGCTCCTCTTCCTTTCTCCGCAGGCGGTTGGCGGTTTTCACCACCAGGAAGAGGGTGAAGGCGATGATAAAGAAGTCCACCAGGGCCTGGATGAAGTTCCCGTAGGTGAGGGCTGCGTCGGCGCCCAGGGGGATGCTCAGGCCGGTAAAGTCCACGCCCCCCAGAAGGGCCCCGATAAGGGGCATGATGATATCGCTCACCAGGGAGGACACGATCTTGCCGAAGGCTGTGCCGATGACCACCGCCACCGCCAGATCCAGCATGTTTCCCTTAAGGGCAAATTCCTTGAATTCCTTTATCATAGTTAATGTATCCTTTCTGCGGTTTCCGCCGCCTGTCGTTTTTTGCGGTTGTCCAGGATCTCTTTGGCCCTTGCGGAGACCCGCAGGAGCATTTCCAGATGCTCTTTGTCAAAATGATATTTCTTCCGGCAAAACTGACAGGTGAGCTCCGCCTGGCCGTCCTCCCGCAAAATTTCCTCCAGCTGTTCCTGTCCCAGGGTCAGAAGCACCTGCTCCAGCCGTTCCACGGAGCAGTCACAGCACCATTCCAGATCCCGGCGCTCCAGGGTCTCCAGGGCGAACTCCTCCGGAAGGGAGCCGAAAACGGCTTCCAGAAAGAGGTCTGCCGCCCGCTCTTCTTCTCCGGGTCCGGCGGCGGGATCTGTGGCCGGGCCTCCGGCTTCCGCCGCCGCTTTTGCCAGGGCTTCTTCCATAAGCCCGCTGAGAGGCGGCAGCTCCGCCAGCAGCTTTTCCAGGGCTTCGGCGGCTCCCTCCGCAGCCTCCGGCAGCATCTGGAGAACAAAGCCCCCCGCCGCCTTTACCGTGCCGTCTGTGTCCACGCTTACGCCCAGGGCCACGGAGGCGTTCTGCTGCTCGGAGATGAAGAAATAGGCGGTGAGGTCGTCGGCGATCTCGCCGGTGACGAAATCGATGCGGCCCACATAGGGCTCTTTCAGCCCCATGTCCTTGATGACGGTGAGGACTCCGGTCCCCAGAGCGCCGCCTACGTCCGGCTGGCCGTTTTCTTTGGGCGGCAGCTCTACCAGAGGGTCGCTGATGTAGCCCTTTACCCGGCCGTCTCCCCTGGCCGTTACCAGGAGCTCTCCGGCAGGGCCGTCCCCTTTGAATTGCAGGGTCAGCTTGTCCTTCGGCCCTTTCAGCTGCAGGCCCATCAGGCCGCCCCCCGCAAGGGCCCGGCCCAGGGCGGCGGTGGCCAGGGGTCCGGCGTCGTGGATGCGGCGGGCTTCCGATACCAGCCCCGGGCAGAGGCCCAGATACACCCGGAAGGAACCGCTTTTATCTATGGCGATCAATGCGTTGTTCATAAGCTGTGCAGTCGTCTCCTTTTCAATTCGTTTCAGTTCGTCCAGCGGCGGGTGTCCTCTTCCAGGGCTTCCGCAGCCTGTGCCGCTTCTTCCCGGCTGTTCCCTTTGGCGGAAAGATAGATTTTGAGCTTCGGCTCCGTCCCGGAGGGCCGGACGATGACGCTGCCCCCGTCTTCCAAAACGTATTCCAACACCTCTGATTTCGGCAGGGAAACGGGCACATAGCCCGCCGCTCTGTCGCAGCCG
>JAUNBO010000085.1:6167-7855 GCA_030527065.1 Bacillota bacterium
CACCTCTGATTTCGGCAGGGAAACGGGCACATAGCCCGCCGCTCTGTCGCAGCCGGCGCCGGAAAGCCAGCGACGGGATTCTCCGTAGTCCGTCCGCTCCGTCACCCGTTGCCCCGCAATGGCGGCAGGGGGCTCTTCCCGCAGCCTCCTCATGATGGAAGCCATCTTTTCCATGCCCTCCGCCCCTTCAAAGCTGTAATCGCAGAGCCGGTCCGCATAGTACCCGTACTCCCGGTAAAGCTCTTCCATCCGGTCTTTCAGGGTCTTGCCCCGCAGTTTGTACCAGGCCGCCATTTCACAGAGCAGCATGGAGGCGTTGACTGCGTCTTTATCTCTCACATAGGGCCCTGCAAGATAGCCGTAGCTTTCCTCAAAGCCGAAGACATACCGCTTTTCCTCGCCGGCGTCCTCCAGCCGGTCTATCTGTTCTCCGATGTATTTGAAGCCCGTGAGCACCCGGCGCAGCTCCACGCCGTAACGCTCTGCGATCCGGTTCGCCAGTTTTGTGCTGACGATGGTGGTGACGGCCACAGGCCGTTCCGGCAGCATTTTGGTCCGGCAGAGGAAATCCAGCAGGAGCACTCCCGCTTCGTTGCCGCTGAGGAGGAGATAGTCTCCTTTGTGCCGCACCGCCGTCCCTACCCGGTCGCAGTCCGGGTCCGTGGCCAGCAGCAGGTCTGCCGTTCCCCCGGCCCGGCAGAGCGCCAGGCCCTTTTCCAGGGCTTCTCTTTTCTCCGGGTTGGGATAGGGACAGGTGGGGAAGTTTCCGTCGGGGAGCTCCTGCTCCTTCACGACGTCCAGCTTTCTGACGCCGGTCCGCTTCAGGATCTCCCGCACCGGCTTGTTGCCCGTTCCGTTCAGGGGGGAATAGACCACGTGAAGGTCCCGGCAGTCTACGCCGGCCCGTTCCGCCAGCACTGCCTGCAGATAAGCCTCTTCTGCTTCCCCGTCGATCCATTCTGCAAGGCCCGCCGCCAGAGCGTCTTCAAAGGGCATGTATCTGGCGTCTTCGAAGAGGTCCAGCTTTTCGATGCAGGCCATTACTTCCTCCGCCTCTTCCGTCATCTGGCCGCCGTAGCGGTCGTAGACCTTGTAGCCGTTGTACTTTGCGGGATTGTGGCTGGCTGTTACCATGATGCCGCCGGAGCAGCGGTGGTAGCGGACGGCAAAGGACAGGGCCGGCGTGGGCATCAGCTCTTTATAAAGGTAGACTTTGATGCCGTTGGCCGCCAGCACGCCGGCGGCTTCTCTGGCAAAAAAGGCGGATTTGTTTCTGCTGTCGTGGGCGATGGCGGCGGAAGGAGAGGCAAAGCGGCTCTTCCAATGGTCCGCCAGGCCCTGGGTGGCCTTCCGCACCACATAGAGGTTCATCCGGTTGAGGCCGGCTCCCAGAACGCCCCGGAGGCCTCCCGTGCCGAAGGACAGCTCCCGGTAGAAGGCGTCCAGAATGTCTTCCGGGTCCGTAAGCTCCAGCAGCAGGGCCCGCATTTCCGGGTCCAGGTCCGGCCTGGCCAGCCAGCGGTCTCTCTCCGCAAAGGCTGCGGCATATTTATCCTCCATGAGATGCTTCCTTTCTTTCTTACGTATGGAAACTACGCCCTCAGAGGCGCAGGGGTCGTTGGCAAACAGGTCATTATTTATTCTACCACAAGTAATAAGATATTTGTATGAAAAAATTGTGAAGAGGA
>JAUNBO010000086.1:0-1885 GCA_030527065.1 Bacillota bacterium
CTGCTACTCCACCGCCGGCCCGGTCTCCTCATCGCCTGTTGTTCCGATGCCGGCCCGGTCTCTCTGCCGCCTACTGTTCTGCCACCGGCTCTTTCTTCTCTTCCGGCTCCGGCGCCGTGTAGCTGTCCACGGTTTTGCCGGTGCTGGGAGCCGTGTAGCTGTTTTCCATGGTAAGACAGTTCTTGGGGCAATAGCCCGTGCAGCAGCGGCACTGGATACACCTCATGCGCTCTATGGTCCAGGTCTTGGAGGCCCGGTCCACCTGAATGGCGTGAGTGGGACATTTTCTGGCGCAGATGCCGCAGAGGATGCAGGCGCTCATGTCCACCGCAATATGTCCCTTGCTGATTTCCGGATATTCCCGGGGGATTACCGGATACATGAGAGTGGCCGGCTTCTTGAACAAGCTTCCCAGGACCGTTTTCTTCATTTTCATTACAGCCATCCCTCTCACCTACCTTTCCGTACAGCTGATGCAGGGGTCTATGGTCAGGACGAGCATGGGCACGTCCGCCAGATCGCAGCCCTGAAGCATTTTCACCATGGCCGGGATGTTGGCGCAGGTGGGAGTCCGCACCCGGAAACGCTCCAGGAACTTGGTCTCCTTGCTGCTCCTGACATAATAGACGGCCTCGCCCCGGGGCTGTTCCACCCGGGCCAGGAATTCCCCTGCCGGCAGGTTCCCTTTTACGGGAACAATGATGTCCCCTTCCGGGATGCGGTCCACGGCCAGCTCTATGAGATCTATGGACTGGAAGATCTCCCGGATACGGACGTTGGAGCGGGCCCAGCAGTCCCCCGCCTCCTCCACGATGGGCTCAAAGCCCAGCTCATGGTACTTGCCGTGGCAGGTGAGGCGCATATCCTGAGCCACGCCGCTGCCTCTCACCGTGGGCCCCACGGCCCCCAGGTCCATGGCGTCCTGCTTGCTCATGACGCCTACGCCGCAAAGACGGTTCCTCACAGACATGTCTTCCATAAACACGTCTGTCAATTCCCTGATTTCCTTCTCCATGCCCCGGAGGGTCTTTACGATCTCCTTCAGGGTTTCCCTGTCCATATCGTGGGTGACGCCGCCTACCCGGCAGACAGAGAAAATGACCCTGCCGCCGGTGGTCTTTTCCAGAATGTCCAGGATGCTTTCCCGGAGCCGCCAGCAGTGCATGAACAAGCTTTCAAAGCCGAAGCCGTCGGCCAGCAGACCCAGCCACAGAAGATGGCTGTGGATCCTGCCGAGCTCGTGCCATATGGTGCGGAGCCAATCCGCCCGTTCCGGCACCTCCAGACCCATAAGGCCCTCCACCGCATGGCTGTAGCCCCAGCCGTGGCCGAAGCTGCAAATGCCGCAGATGCGCTCGGACACAAAGACCATTTCAGGATACTCCCGCACCTCCACCAGCTTTTCCAGGCCCCGGTGGATGAAACCGATGGAAGGAATGGCCTCCACCACCGTTTCGTCCTCTATGACCAGGTCCAGATGCACCGGCTCCGGAAGCACAGGATGCTGGGGACCGAAAGGAATTACAGTTCTCTTGCCCATATTATTCCGCCTCCTTTCCGGTATCCTTGGGATTCCAGGGCGTCTTTTGGGACACCTTGAAGAAATGGCCGCCGTAGTTCAGCACGATGTGCTTTATTTTTACGCCGAAGAGGTCCTGCATTTCATTTTCATAAATGAAGGCGGGCCAGTAGACGCCGGAGATGCTCTGTATCTCCTCTTCTTCGGGAATGACCATCTTCAAAGACAGGGCCCCTCCTTCCTGCTCAAAGGTATAGAGCAGCAGGAAGCCTTCCTCCACCTTGGTGCAGCACATCTGCACCAGGCGGCAGCCCTGCTCCTTCAGAGTCTTTACCTGATCTATCAGCTGAGCAGGCGCTATATCAA
>JAUNBO010000086.1:1985-5233 GCA_030527065.1 Bacillota bacterium
CAGCCGGGGATGTAGCAATCCACCGGTATCACCTGGTCCACGCCGCCCATAACATTGTAGCAATCGGCGAAGACGCCGCCGGTGCAGGCGCATATGCCCACTGCCGCCACCACCTTGGGCTCCGGCATCTGCTCATAGATCTGCCGGACCACCTCTTTATTCTGTTCGTTCACGGAGCCCGTTATCAGGAAAATATCCGCATGCTTCGGGTTCCCCGTATTGATAATGCCAAAGCGCTCCACATCGTACATGGGCGTCAGGCAGGCCAGGACCTCGATGTCGCAGCCGTTGCAGCTGGAGCCGTCGTAATGGATGATCCACGGCGATTTCGTTACATATGACATCTCAGCACCTCCTTACATCATGTAGTACAGAACCATCAGGTTCACAAAGCCCAGGACCAGCGCCACCAGCCAGGCGGATTTCAGGGCAAACTGCCACTTCATACGGGCCGCCACGTTGTCTATGAACACCTCCAGGAAGTAGGTGAGCAGGCAGACTACCACGGCCAGAATGACGCTGAGCAAAGTGCCGTTGGCGATGAACAGGAAGACAAATCCCAACAGGAAAACGTTCTCATACCAGTGGGCTATTTCTATCATTGCCAGAGTCTTCCCGGAAAATTCCGTGGTAAGACCCTTCACCAGCTCCTGGTGAGCATGGTGGGACATGCTGAGATCGAAGGGGGATTTGCGGAACTTGATGGTCAGTATGTAAAGGAAGCCCACAAAGACCAGCGGCAGGTATACGATGGCCGCCGGTCCCGAAAAATGCAGGACGTCCGTAATGTTGAAGCTGCCGCAGACCAGATAGAAGCCGATGGCCGCAAAGAGGACCATGGGCTCGTAAGCCATCATCTGAAGGAGCTCTCTCTCCGCACCCACCTGGGCGTAAGGAGAGTTGGAGGAATAAGCCGCCACCACCAGGAACACGCTGGCCAGCGTCAGGGTGAAGATGATGAGCAGCAGATCCCCGGAGGCAAAGAAGAAGGCGCCGGTGAGGACGATGAACACCGTGAAGCACAGGACGTAGAAATCCTGGACCTTGTTGACGGTGATGGCCTCCTTCTCCATCAGCTTCAGAACATCGTAGAAAGGCTGGAGCACCGGAGGGCCGAAGCGCCCCTGCATCCGGGCCGTGATCTTCCTGTCCAGCCCCGCCAGAAAACCGCCGACAAAGGGAGCCAGCAGGATATAGAGGACCACCGCAAGAATGATCATCGCAAGATTAGACATTCGCAAGCACCCCCCCTGCTATCATGGCGAAAACCACCACTAAAAGTAATATCGTAAGGACGTTGCCCGCCAGGCACATCTTCTTTTCGCCGAACCACTTTTCCATGTACCAGTTCCGCAGCGAAACGGGGACGTCCTTTTCCATGGCTCCCACGAAGGTGAGGTCGTCTCCCCGGTTGACGCCGGCCATGTAGACAGGCACGATGCGTTTTTTCGTTTTGCCGAAAAAGACCAGGGGCAGCAGGATGACCAGGGCCACCATCAGGACCATGATGATCATGTTGCTGTTGGAGAGAGCCAGCCCGTCCACAGTTTCGAAAATGCCGGCCAGATAGGGCACCACCAGGGACTGGGAAATCACCGGGAAGGCCACGCAGACCACCACCACCAGGGCGGCAAGGCCCGTAAGCACTCCCAGCTCCACCTTGTGGACCCGCTCTTCGATGCTGGTCTGGCCCGCCATAACGGCTATGAGCTTGCCCAGCCACTTGGTCCAGAAGAACAGGGTGACCGCAGAGCCGAAAACGATGAAGAGCATCATCAGGGGCGTGCCGCAGTCCACAAAGGCTTTCAGGGCGGCCCACTTGGAGATGAGCATCCCGAAAGGCGCCAGGAACATGCCGCAGATGCCTATGACCATAAACTTGGCGATGCGGGGCAGCTTGCCGAACATGCCGTCCATATCCTCTATATCCCGGCTGCCGATCTGGTGCTCCGCCGTGCCCACGCAGAGGAACAGCAGGGACTTGGCGATGGCATGGAAGATGATGAGCATGATGGCCGCCCACACAGCCTCGGAGCTGCCTATGCCGCCGCAGGCTACGATCAGGCCCAGGTTGGCTACGGTGGAGTAGGCCAGCACCCGCTTGGCGTTGGTCTGGGAAATGGCCGCACAGGAGGCCAGCACAAAGGTGATGCCTCCCACCAGCATGGCCATCATTCCCGCCAAAGTGCCCCAGCCCATTACGGGAGCCAGCTTGACGATGAGGAACACGCCGGCTTTCACCATGGTGGAGGAGTGGAGCAGAGCCGAGGTGGGCGTAGGCGCCACCATGGCTCCCAGAAGCCAGCTGGAGAAGGGCATCTGCGCCGCCTTGGTAATGCCGGCGAACACCAGCAGGGCCGCCAGGATGGTGACGTCGTAGCCCATGGACCCGTAATAGATGAATTGATCCAGGTCCAGAACGCCGTACCATTTGCCCGCCACCACCAGGGCGCAGGCAAAGGCCAGGCCTCCCAGCAGGTTCATGATGAGGGCCCGGAAGGAATTCCTCACTGCCTCCTCCGTTTTGGTGAAGCCGATCAGGAAGAAGGAACACAGGGTTGTGATCTCCCAGAAGAAGAACAACCAGGTAAGGTTGTTGGAGGTGACCAGCCCGAACATGGCGGACAGGAACAGAAACATGAGGAAGAAGAACCAGGGCCGCCGGTCCTTTTCGTCCTCGTGGTGCTTCTGGAAATCCTTCATGTATCCCAAAGAGTAGAGGCAGATGAGGCTGCCTATGATACCGATGATCAGCACCATCACGATGGACAGACGGTCCACATACAGGTTGTTGAAGACCTGTATCTCATGGGCCGTTCCCAGCTCAAACCAGATCACCAGAGGGGTCTGGATGAGGGCCAGCACACAGGCCAGGTATTTTTTATGCCGAAGGCCCAGTACAAAAATAAGAACGCCTATGGCCGCTTCAATGATGAGCATCAGATACGATACCGCCTCACTGTGAGCGGGAAAATAGGCGCTTCCCTCTGCGAAGTACTTGACTGCCAGGACCAGGGACGCCGCCGCAATGACGGCGGTGGACCCCGCCACCACCAGGTCTCTGGGGCGATCCGCCTTCAATCCTAACAGAACAAGAGCTACGATGAGCGGAAATACAATGAGAAAAATTATCAGGCTCAATAGATCTCCTCCTCCTTCCGTTCCTTATATTACATGGGTTTATTATACACAGGGCCTCAAAAAAACACAAGGATTATTCCCCGTCTTGGAAACTTACCCAATTTTCA
>JAUNBO010000086.1:5333-7774 GCA_030527065.1 Bacillota bacterium
TTTTTTCAAGCGAAAGCCGGCCCCGAAGGGCCGGCCGTTGGAATTTCAAAATCGCTTTGGGGAAATCGGCTTCGGTTTACTCTTGCGCTTGCTCGTTCTTTGCCGCTTCTTCCTCCGCCAGCTTGTAAGCCGCCTCTCTGGCGATTTCCGCCGCCACATAGCTGTTCATGTAGTCTCTTCTGGCAAGCTCTATGCGCTTCAACTCTTCTTTGGGCAGCTCTACCTTCTTTGCCACCAGATAGAACACCAGGGCCAGCACCGCGCAGACGATGGTCATGACCAGGATGGCCGCCAGGAAAATCTCAAAGAGGCCGTCTATCCCGTACACATCGGTATAGTAATGGATGGTCTCTTCATCGTCTTCCCACCAGTCCCCTTCAAACCAGGGCAGCCATGCGGAAGCGATGGCGCCGAAGATGGCCAGGATCAGGAAGATGAAGCTGATACGATAGGTGTCTCCCACCGCCAGCTTGGTCTTGGGATTGCCGGGGAAGGCTTCCGGATTCTTTCTGGTGAGGCCCCCGTACATCCTTCTCCAGATGTAGTAGAGAATGGGGCCGGATATGATGCCCACCATGCCGCCTATGAAGTAGTCCGTGCCGTTGATGAAGAAGGCGATGAAGGCCACCACCATGGGCACCACGCAGACCACGCACAGGAATCCGTAGCCGCCGGGGATCTTGAACTTCAGCTGCTCCTTGGGAATGCGCTTCCGCAGGATCAGCGCAGAGATGAAGATCATGACGTAAGCGGATACCAGCAGGAATACGTCTATTACTACTACCACATCGAAGGCGAACATGCACAGGATCAGGTTGACGATACCTACGGACAGCACGGAGACATAGGGAACGCCGTGCTTCTTGTCGCATTTGACCATGATGGGCGGCGCCAGATTGTCCTCCGCCAGGGCGAAGAAGCCTCTGGAGCCCGATGCGATGTAGGTATTGTAAATAGAGCACTGGGCCAGCACCGCCACAATGACAAAGAATACACCGAAACCGGCCCCCCAGTATTGCGTGACCACGTCGGCATAGCCTACCACGTCTCCTTCTGTGCCCCAGTCTTCCCACATGCCCATGGAGGCCAGGCCGCCCATGGTGGGGAAGATGTACACGGCCATGATAAGAGGCACCGTGATGAGGGTGGCCTTGGGGATGACTTGGGGGTTCTTCACCTCGCCGGCCACGGTGGACATGGACTCATAGCCGGAGTACATCCACATGCCGATGGCGATGCCCATGCCGATGTAGTAGACCCAATCGCCGAAGGCGATACCGGACACGCCCATGATCTCTCCGTCCGCCGTGAAGGGGATGAAGGGATTCTGCTGCCAGTTCAGGAAGCCGCAGATGGCCACCATGCCGAAGGCCACTATGACCAGGATGGACAGGATGGTGGACACGATGCCCACATCCCGGACGCCCCGGATATTGATATAAACAAATATGATGATCATGAGAGCTTTACAGGCAAATTCCGCTGCGGTGCCCAGGCCGAATTCTCCGGCCAGATAGCCTCCTGCCAGAATCACGTACAGGGTGTTGTCGATGTAGATGGAGATGGTCCTCCACCAGCCCGCCATGAAGCCCCAGAATTCTCCCAGCGCTTCCTGGACCCACTTGTAATAACCGCCTTCCTGAGGCCGGGCGGAACCCAGTTCGGCCGCCACCAATCCCAGGGGAGTGCTCCAGATAAAAGGCAGGATGATAAGCATTACCAGGGTCAGGCCGGGGCCCGATTCCGGTATCATCTCCTCTATGCCATAGGCGCCGGCGGCGCAGAGGCAGAAGATCATGAATACTACTGTGGATGTTTTAAGGTCGTGTTTCTTCAGGCCGACGTCTTCTGTGTTCATCATCGCGCCTTTTGGAACATCGCTCATTGTTCTTCCTCCTTCGTTTCCCAGATTTGCAACAACTTATAATGTTTCCCTCCGCTGTTTTCACCGGCTGGGTTCACGGCTTTGCGACCCTTTCTTCCGACATCGATCAAGCCTCCCTCTTTGCATCTTCAGGTCCCTCACAGACCCGTTCCGGCAAATCCAAATAAAAAATATGAAAACATAAAACACCGGCGTGCCGGTCAATAACATTATTTTATCTGATTATTGGAAAAAGTCAATCCTATTCACAATATTTTACCGCCCCGGACCGTCCCTCTCGTTCAGGGCAGGAGAAAATAAGTGAGGACGATCCAGAGGATCACGCCGGGGACCCCCAGGACGCCTACGCAGAAAGCGGAGATCAGATTGAGAGGGATATGAAAGTCCCAGAAGGCGCCGGCCCAGTTGATCAGAAGGATAACGGCGCCGCCTATCAGGCTGTTCAGTAAAACCTTCATCAACAGTTTAGCCGGCCCTAAAAACAAATAACCCACTATATACAACATCAGCAGCCCGAAGGCATACGCCAGTATGACGCCGATTTCCGTTCCCATGC
>JAUNBO010000001.1:0-26237 GCA_030527065.1 Bacillota bacterium
AACAGCGGCCGGGAAAAGCCGCCGGAAGGAAACAGCGGCTGGGGAAAGGCCTCTGTAAAGAAACAGGGAAAGGAATTGAAGGAAATGGGTATCGGGGTATTAAGAAAAGGGATGATGGTTTTGCTGGTTCTGGGGCTGCTCTTCGGCGGGCTCCCGTGGCCGGGGACAGGGGAGCCGGGCCCGGAAGTGTATGCTGCGGCGCCGCCTCTGGAGATCACCAGGACAGGGGCTTCCTCCGCCACACAGCAGGAAGCGGACGTACCTCTGAGCTTCACCCTGAGGAACACGGGGAGCTCGGCTTATACATACAGCGGCGTCAGCCTGGTGTTCGAGAACGATCAGGGCCTTACGGTCAGCGGCGGCAGCAGCGGCAGCGTTACCCTGGCTCAGGGAGAGGAGACCACGGTCCTCTTTTATGTGGACGTTTCCCGGAGCGCCGCCACAGGCTCCCGGTCCTATGCCCTGCATTTTACCACGGCATCAGGAACCGACGTCTCCACAAGGAATTTTTCCCTCACCATCTATGAGAACATCGCCACTCCCAGCCAGAACAGCGGCGCCTACATCGCTTCGGTGGACATCTCCCATCAGATATCGCCGGAAGGGGGGCTGGTCCCGGGCAATGAGAACACCATCACCTTCCAGGTGTTCAACAAGGGCAACGTGATGATAAGAGACGCCCAGCTGGTCCTGACCATGCCCGAGGGCCTCTCCGTCTATAACGAAAGCAACACCGTCTCCCTGGGGTATCTGGGGACCAGCAGCACCAGGAAGAGCGTTTCCGTGCCGGTGCAGGTGAACGACAGCGTGACCGCAGGTCTTTACGCCGTCACCGCCCAGGTGCAGGGCTTCAATTACAGGACCGGCGACGCCCTCAGCGAGGAAAAGACCTTCTATATTCCCGTAGAGGGCAGCGGCGGGGTTTCCTCCAGAGACCTGGGCATAGAGAACGTCACGGCCCCGTCCACGGTGAACGGATCGGCGCCCTTCAACCTCAGCTTCAGCGTGGCCAACAAGGGCCAGACGGCGGCGAGGAACCTCCGGGTATCGGTGGAGCTGCCGGAGGGGATCCTCAACAGGACCCAGACCTCCTTTGTAGAGAGCAGCCTGGGGGCGGGGGAGAGCAGGAACTACTCCTTCACCCTTTTCGCCGCAGACAATATAGAGGAAAAGAACTACCCCCTGCGGCTGGTGGTGGAGTTTCTGGACGATGGGGAACAGACCCCTGTTTCTCAGTACGCGGGCGTTTACATCGCCCAGGAGCAGAGCAGCGGCGGCGACGTGAAAACGCCCCAGCTGATGGTGTCCAATTACAGCTACGGCGGCAGCAGCGTCCAGGCGGGGACGGAGTTTTACCTGGGCCTGAACCTGCTGAACACCTCCGGCGCCACTCTTTCCAACATCAAGGTGACGGTGTCGGCGGAGGCCGGAGCCATGGTCCCGGTGGACAGCAGCAACGCCTTTTTCATCCGCAGCATCGGCGGCGGCGGCGCCTATTCCGGCGGCCTGCGCCTCAGCGTGGACCCTCAGGCGGAGCAGAAGACCACCACCATTACGGTAAGCATGCGCTATGAGGACGGCGACGGCAACGAATACTCTTCAGAGGACATTATCTCTGTCCCCGTCACCCAGGAGACCCGCCTGGTGGTGGACGATGTGATGAGCCCCATGGAAAGCTATGTGGGAGAACAGGGATCGGCGGAAATCGCTTTCTATAATATGGGAAAGACCACTCTGAACAATCTGCGGATCAATGCGGAGGGGGAATTTGACGTCTGGAGCAGCAACAGCTATTATGTGGGGAATATGGAAAGCGGCAGAAGCGACAGCTACACCTTTACCTTTGTCCCCAGAGAAGCAGGCCCCTTCAACGGCGCCGTTACCTTCACCTATGAAGATTCCGCCGGGGCCCAGCAGTATCTGGAGGTCCCCTTCACCTTCCAGGCGGTGGAAATGCCCATATGGGACGAGGAGCCCATGCCGATAGAGGAGCCCGAGGGGGGCGTCCCCTGGAGCATCATCATCGGCGCGGCGGCAGTGCTGCTGGTGGGCGGCATCATTGCGGCCAGGAAGATCAGAAAGCGCAGGATGCACAAAGCGGTGGAAATGGAGGATGCGGAGCTGGAGATACCTGATGAAAACGGCGGCGAAAACGGCGAAGAAAAGTAAGGGGACAGGGAAATGAACAGCAGAGATTTAGGGGAGCTTTGCCTGCGCAATCTGTTCAGGCGGCGGACCCGGACCCTTTTGGCCATCGTCGGCGTGGTGGTGGGGACCTGCGCCATAGTGGTGATGTTGTCCATCGGATTCGGGCTGACCCAGAGTTATCAGGAGCAGATAGAGAGCTACGGCAATCTCCACATGACCAACGTTTACAGCAACAGCTCCGGCGGCAATGTGGGAGAGGACACCCGGGGGGCCCTTACGGAGCAGGTGCTGGAGACCATAAAAACCATAGACGGCGTGGATGCGGTCACTCCGGTGATCAGCGAATATCTGACGGTAGGCCACGGAAAAAAGGTGGCGTCGCTGGAGATCGTGGGCCTGGACGCCGACGTCCTGGAATTGTTCAATTACGACGTGGAGGACGGCGGACGGCTTCTGGAAAAGACGGACAAAATGGGCATCCTGTTCGGCAACCAGGTGGTCTACTGGTTCTATGACCCCAACAGCAACAGCTATTGGAGCGAGGAGCCGGAGGACGTGATGAGCGGCAAGCTCATCCTGACGGGAGACTGGGAATACGGCGTCCGCAATCCTTCCTCCGGCGGAGACGACATAGAGTATGAGGAATATGATGTGAAAGCCGTAGGCGTTCTCTCCAATCCCGACGACCAGTCCGCCTATTCCGCCTATATGAACATAGAGGACGTAGAGCAGATACAGAAAGACCTGCGGAAAGCCCGGAAGGAAAGCACCGTGCAGACGGCGGTGAAAAGCTACGAGAGGGCATGGGTCTATGTGGGCGACATCAATAAAGCTGCGGACGTGAGCAAGGTCCTGCGGGAGGACCTGGGCCTTCAGGCCTACAACGACGGAGACTGGCTGGAATCCGTCAAGGAGACCACCCGGATGATCCAGGGCATTTTAGGGGGCATCGGCGGCATTTCTCTGCTGGTGGCGGCTCTGGGCATCACCAATACCATGATCATGTCCATCTACGAGCGCACAAAAGAGATCGGCATCATGAAGGTCATCGGCGCCAACCTGCAGGACATCAAGCGGATGTTCCTGCTGGAAGCGGGGCTCATCGGCTTTCTGGGGGGCCTGGCGGGAGTGCTTCTGAGCCTGCTCCTTTCCCTGCTCATGAACACGGTGCTGAAGGACGTCATCGGCATGGCTCTGGGCAGCATTATGGGCGGCGGCGGCTCCAGCATCTCCGTCATCCCCTGGTGGCTCATCCTGGTGGCCATCGCCTTCGCCACCGGCGTGGGCGTCGCCGCAGGGTATTACCCCGCCAGGCGGGCCATGAACCTCTCGGCCCTGGAAAGCCTGCGGAACGAATAGGGCGGGCCGCCGGTCAGGAAGGACAGACAGCAGGTAACTATTCATAGGGCGCCAGTCCGGCAAACCGCCCCCCTGGCGCCCCGTGAAAAGTAACGACAGCAGGAGGCTGCGGCAGGGTTTGCCGCAGCCTCCTTGGCAATGTTGACGTCAGAGAGAAGAGTGTTACCAGCCGCAGCAGTGGTTCCAGGCATGGGAGTTGCCGGCGCAGGGGTCCGGGCAGGGGCTACAGGCGCTGCCGCAGCCAGTGCCGCAGCCGCAGTTCCAGTTGCTGTTTCCCCCCCACTCCCAGCAGAAGTCCGCTTCGGAGCAGGTCCCGGCCACAGTGCCGCAGCCACAGCTCCCATTGCTGTTGTAAGAGCGGGCCGTCCCGCAGGCGCAGGGCGCAGCGTAAGGGTCCGGGCAGTTGTCGTCGGCTGCCGCTGCTGCCGCTTCCGGCTCGCAGGGGAGCAGTCCTTCGCAGGCGTCCAGGCAGAAGAGGCTCCTGCGGGAGACCTCCACATTGACCTGAGGCGTTACCGCCACCCGGGACCGGAGAGCCACGGTGTAGAAGAGGCCGCCGTCGTCACAGTCGCAGTCGGGACCGCCGGGACGGCGGGGCCTGCGGCAGGAGATATAGAGCTCGGGATTGATCAGCTCCACGCCGCCGCTGAACCGGAACACGACCGAAGGCGACAGTCCGTTGACGGCGCAGGGCAGGGACAGGTCCGGGATGGAGAAGGTGGAGGGGCACTGGGTGGGCAGACACATGACCGGGGCGTCGTCGCCGGGCTTGATAGTCAGTGTGAAACGGCAGCATCTGCCGCAGGTGCTGACGGTGCCCTCCAGCACGTATCTGATCTTGGCTTCCCAGGGACCGATCCGGTCCAGGAGCAAAAAGGCCTTGGTGGGAAGGCCGGCCTCGGTGCAGCGGTCCCTTTGCAGGTCGGAGACAAAGCTGCCCACGCCCACGGTGTACTGGCCGTTGGAATAGGTCACGGAGTCCGCCTCATAGCCGTCTATGGTCACCTGTCCGGCGGCGATGTTGCCCGGCGGGCGGGTCTCAATGTATTCTAAGACCCCGTAGGAGCTTTCAATGTTGAAAACGGCGTTGCGGTCCAGCTGGCAGCCGCCGTAGCCGCCGCAGCTGTTGCAGCCGCCGCAGTCCAGTTCGAAGTCCGCAGTAAATTGGCAGCCGCCGGAATTCCCTGTATCTATCTGGAAGAGCAGGGGGCAGCTCTTTGCCTTATTGTATGAAAAAACCTTATCCAAATACACAAGATGGGGCTCCTGTGCCGTAAAAGTCACGTCCTCGGTGTTTACGCTGTGGCCGCACAGCTTGCCTAAGCAGGCGACCGGCGTCTCGCAGGGTCCGCAGTCTCCCCAGCAGCCCGGAAGGGCGCAGGGAGAGCAGGAAGGGACGCAGTGTTGCATATGCCGTCTCATGGGCTCATTACCTCGTTTCTGTTGATCTGTTGCCTGGCTTCGGGCCCCGGGGGGCCTTTTTTATTGGAGCGGGCAGAATCCCGCCCGTCTGAAAGCCGCTTTCCACCGGCGGGATTTCCCCGGCGGTTTGTATCAAAATATGCGATGTTGAAAAAAAGGTGCGCCTGGGGGCGCCTATATCTTGGGGGACAAGCCGGCCTCTACCACAAAATGGTGGGAAATGTGTAAAAATAGAGGCTTGTGCGGGATAAAAAGGGGAGAAAATGGGGAGGTATTTCCCATTTTTTTATTAAAAATCTATTGATAACAAAGTAGAAGTGGAGTATAGTGGAGAGGAAAAATGAAACTCAGGAGCAGTCCCCATGTTCATTGGAGAGTATCAAAACTCAATAGACGAAAAAGGCAGAATCATCGTTCCCACCAAGCTCAGGGAAGAACTGGGCTATCGCTTCGTCATGACCAAGGGACTGGACCGCTGTATCACGGTTTATCCCATGAAAGAGTGGGAAAAACTGCAGGAAAAGCTCAGCACCCTCCCCGTGTCCAGCAAGGAAGCCAGGGCTTTCATCCGCTTCCTTACAGGGGGAGCCGCGGAATGCGAGATGGATAAGCAGGGGAGAGTGGTGGTGCCGCCCCATCTGCGGACCTATGCCGTTCTGGAAAAGGATGCGGTCACCGTGGGAGCCACCACCCGGGTGGAGGTCTGGAGCAGGGCCATGTGGGAGACCTATGCCGACACCGATATGAACGACGAAGCCATGGCGGAAAAAATGGTGGAATACAACATCTGACGCAAAGGGGAGCGGGATGTTGTCTGCACGCCGGCGCCTGAAGGCGGAAGTACGGCCGGAAACAAAGGAAACAGAAAGCCGCAGGCAGAAACAGGGGGACCGGATGGAATTCAAGCACACGTCGGTTTTGTTGGCGGAGGTAATAGAGAACCTGAGGATCTTTCCCGGCGGCGTCTATGTGGACGGTACGCTGGGAGGAGGCGGCCACGGAGCGGGGATCTGCAGAAGGCTGGATCAAAAGGGGTTACTAATTGGAATAGACAGGGACGGCGACGCTCTGAAAGCCGCCGCCGAAAGACTGAGGTTCTATGAGTGTGAAAAGCGCCTGATAAAAGGCGAGTATGCGGACATCAAGGAAATCCTGGAAAGGGAAGGGGTGGAGCGCATAGACGGCGCTCTCCTGGACCTGGGGGTCTCCTCCTTCCAGCTGGACAGTCCGGACCGGGGTTTTTCCTACATGCAGGACGGCCCTCTGGATATGCGGATGGACGGGGAAGGGGACCTGACCGCCGCAGAGGTGGTGAACGGCTACAGCGAAGAGGCTCTGGCCGGGGTGATAAGAAATTTCGGAGAGGAGCGCTGGGCCTCCCGGATCAGCAGATTCATAGCGGAAGAGCGGAAGCGGGAGCCCATCCTCACCACGGGCCGGCTGGTGGATATCATAAAAGCGGCCATACCCGCCTCCGCCAGGAGAGAAGGCCCCCACCCGGCCAAGCGGACCTTCCAGGCCCTGCGCATAGAGGTCAACGACGAGCTTGGGCAGCTGGAACGGGCCCTGGACGATTTCATGGACGTTCTCGCCCCCGGAGGCAGGCTGTGTGTCATCACCTTCCACTCTCTGGAGGACCGGATCGTCAAGGAAAAATTCCAGCGGAGGCTGGACCCCTGCGATTGTCCCAAAGACCTGCCGGTCTGCGTCTGCGGCAAGGCGGCGGACGTGAGGAAGGTGACGGGAAAGCCCATCCTTCCGACAGAGACAGAAACAGAAGAGAATCCCAGAGCCCGGAGCGCCAAGCTGCGGGTGATAGAAAAAAAGGCAAGCGAGGAAGAGTAAGGCATGATAGCGGCAGAGCAGTGGTATGAATACCAGACCAGTTACCAGAAATATGGCATAGATATGAAGCCTGCGGAGCGGCGGGTGCGGAGCGCAGCTCCGGCCAGGCCGGCGGTCAGGGGCAGAGACAAGGGGACAGCCATGCTGCTCCTGCTTTTGGTTGGCCTGGTCTGTGTCGCCCTCATCATCATCACCGCCTATTCTGCCAGCATCACTTACAGCATCAACCAGATGCTTGCGGAGGAAGAGCAGATCCAGAACGAGATCGCCAATCTGACGGTGGAGCTGAAAACGGCCACCAACATAGAGACCATAGAGGAAAGAGCTCTGAACGAGCTGGGAATGACCTATGCGGAGATCCATGAGATCGCCTATGTAGGGGGAGAGGACATAAAGGATTTCAGCGTGGCGCTGAAAGCCCGTGCATATAATGAGTAGCGGGCTGATATAATATTTCAGGGGGGCGAGGGAATACGCAAGGCGGCGCAGAGAAGGCGCCGATACTGCGTATTTCGCATATACGGAACCCTCTTGCAGAACAGGAGAAAGGGATGAATCCGGCAGGAAACAGGACAAAAAGAAGATTGATGTTTTTCTTTTTCGCAGCGGGGATCCTTTGTGTGGCCCTGTCCCTCAAGCTGGGGTGGGTGCAGATCGTCATGGGAGAGGAATATTCCAAAGCGGCGGTGGAGCAGCAGACCCGGGATGTGCCGGTGAGCGCCCAGCGGGGCGTCATTTATGATACCAACGGCGTGGAGCTGGCCATCAGCGCCACCACCCACACCATATGGGCCCGGCCCTCTGAAATAAAAAGCGCCAAAAAAGACGAGGAAAACCAGGCCCGGCTCATTATGACGGCCCAGGAGCTGTCGGAAATCCTGTCTCTGGACTATGACGAGACCCTTGCCACCATCAGCCAGGAAAAAAGCCTGGTGAAGGTGGCCCGGTATGTGGATAAGGAAACGGCCCAGGCCCTGCGGGAGGCGGAGCTGGAAGGGATTTCCATAGTGGAGGACGTGAAGCGCTATTATCCCCTGGGGGCCTTTGCATCCCACGTTCTGGGGACCACCACCGACGACAACCAGGGCCTCACGGGCCTGGAGCTGAAATACGATCAATACCTGTCCGGCGTGTCCGGCCGGTGGATCAAGAGCGCCGACATAGACGGCGATAAGCTGGCCTATGGCGTGGAAAAATACTATCAGGCGGAGGACGGCCTCAGCATCGTGCTGACGCTGGATTCCGTCATTCAGCACTATGTGGAAAAGGCCATCGCCCAGGTGGCGGAGGACACCTCCGCCAAGCGGGTCCTCTGCATCGTCATGGACCCCAAGACCGGGGACATCCTGGCCATGGCCATGACGCCGGAATACGACCCCAACAGTCCGAGAATCCCTCTGGGCGAGGAGGAGCAGAGCTACTTTGAGACCCTGGACTCCGCTGCGCAGCAGGACTACTGGAACGAGATGTGGCGGAACGCCATGATCAGCGATACCTATGAGCCCGGCAGCACCTTCAAGCTCCTCACCACGGCCATCGCCCTGGAAGAGGGGATCACCACCCCCACGGAGACCTTCACCTGCCAGGGGGCCTACCAGGTGGCCGGCGTCACCCTCCGCTGCTGGAGATATCCCAACGTCCACGGCACGGAAACCCTCACCCAGGCGGTGCAGAACTCCTGTAACCCCGTATTCAACACCCTGGCCCAGAGGATGGGCAAGGAGACCATGTATGAATATCTGGAAGCCTTCGGGCTCCAGGAGAAGACCGGGGTGGATTACCCTGGCGAGGGCGGGAACAACCTGCAGAACATAGATTCTGTGGGCCCGGTGGAGCTGGCCACCATTTCCTATGGCCAGGGCATTGCGGTGACCCCCATCAGCCTGTTGCGGGCCATCTGCGCCCTGGGGAACGACGGCATGCTGATGCAGCCCCGGCTGGTGAAGGAGCTGCGGGATTCCGACGGCAACGTGGTGGAGAGCTACGAGCCCGTGGAGGTGCGGCAGGTGGTGTCCAAAGAAACGGCGGACGAAATGTGCCTGATCATGGAATCCGTGGTCTCCGAGGGCGGCGGCGGCACGGCCAGGGTGATGGGCTACCGGGTAGGGGGCAAGACAGGGACCGCCAACAAGGTGGAGGACGGCGCTTACGGCGACGGCGTGTATGCGTCTTTCCTGGGGATGGCCCCCATGGACGATCCCCAGGTGGCGGTGCTGGTGGTGGTAGACGAGCCCCAGGGAGTGAAGTACGGCAGCCAGACGGCGGCTCCCGGCGCTAAGTTGATATTGGAGGATACCTTGCGCTATCTGAACATAGAGCCTTCCTATACCGAAGAGGAGCTGGAGGCTCTGAACAGCGACAAGGTGGCGGTGCCTTCGGTGGCGGGGGAGAATTTCAGCGAGGCCATAGGCATCCTGGGCGGCGTGTCCCTGCAATACGTGGTGTCGCCGGCTCTGGATCTGGATTCGGTGGAGGACTTCACCGTGGTGGATCAGTATCCCCCGGCGGGAGAAACGGTATCAAAGAATTCCACCGTATATTTGTATAGGGAATAAGCTGTTGTTCCCTTTTTCCGGGAGCAGGAGCGCTCCGGGAGAAAGGGAGGACAAAGCCATGAACGAAAGGGAAGCGGAAAGGCGCAGGCGCACATCGGAGGCCGCCGCCCGTTTCTGGGGGTATCCGTCCAGAGACATGACGGTGTTCGGCGTCACCGGCACCAACGGAAAGACCACGGTAAGCTATTTCCTGAAAAGCATCCTGGAGGAAGCCCGGGGTCCCTGCGGCCTGCTGGGGACCATAGAATACCGCTTCGGGGACCAGGCAGAGAGGGCCCGGCTCACCACGCCGGATTCCATAGAATTGCAGCGATGGCTGGCCCGGATGAAGGACAGGGGCATGAGGCAGTGCGTCATGGAGGTTTCCTCCCATGCCCTGGCCCTGGAAAGGGTGGCCCACGTGGATATCAGCTACGGGATATTCACGAATCTGAGCAGGGACCATCTGGATTTTCACCAGGATACAGAGGAATATTACCAGACGAAGAAGCGGCTGTTCCATATGGTGAAGAAGGCCTCCGTCATAAATATTGACGATGATGGCGGCAGACGCTTGCACAAAGAGCTGAGAGAGAGTAAAATAGTAGCGTTGTCCTGCTCCCTGGAGGATGAAGAAGCGGATTATTTCGGAGAGGGAGCGGAGAGCGGGTCCCGGGGATCCCGCTTTTTGCTGAGAAGGCAGGGGGAGGCTCTGGGGGAAATGACGACGGCTCTGCCGGGAAGCTACAACGCTTCCAACGCCTTGATGGCGGCGGCCTGCGCCCTGGAGGCGGGGGTCTCCTTCCGGGAGGCGGCGGCAGGGGCCGCAGGCCTGAGAGGGGTGCCGGGCCGGCTGGAGCCGGTGGAAAACTCCCTGGGGGCGAAGGTCTATGTGGACTTTGCCCACACTCCCGACGCCCTGGAAAAGGTCCTGACGGCTCTGCGGGAGCTGAACGAAGGGCGCCTGCTCTGCGTCTTTGGCTGCGGAGGGGACCGGGACCGGTCCAAACGGCGGGAAATGGGCCGTGTGGCAGGCCGCCTCTGCGATTTCTGCGTGGTCACCGACGACAATCCCAGGACCGAAGCGCCGGAGCAGATCGCCGGAGAGGCGGCGGCGGGCCTTGCGGAAACGGGCACGGCCTATGAGGTGGTCCACGACAGAAGGGAAGCCATCCGCAGGGCGATGAAGGAATGCCGGCGGGGAGACGTCCTGCTTATAGCGGGAAAGGGCCACGAGGAATATCAGATCATCGGAAAGGAAAAACGCCCTTTCAGCGACAGAGGGACGGTCCTGGAGCTGCTGAAGGAAAGCGGGAAGGAAGCATGGAAAAGCTGACGATAAGAGAGATAGAAAAAGCCGTGGGCGGCGCCCTTCTGTTCGGAGACCCGGAGGGAGCGGTGGACAGCGTGGCTTCGGATTCCAGAGAGGTTTTGCCGGGCGGGCTTTTTGCGGCCATCCCCGGAGAGCGGGTGGACGGCCACGATTTCATTGCCGCCGCCGCTGCCGCAGGCTGCGCCGCCGCCTTAGTGTCCAGAGAGGAATGGAAGGATAAGGAGAGGGCCCGGCAGGCGGGCCTGGCCGCCATTCTGACCGAAGATACCGTGGCGGCCCTTCAGAGGCTGGCGGCCTGGTATCTGGATCGCTTTTCTCTGGTGAAGGTGGGGGTTACCGGGAGCACCGGAAAGACCACCACCAAGGAAATGCTCTACCATATCCTCTCCCGCCGCTACCGCACCGTCAGGAATCCGGGAAACCTCAACAGCCCCGTGGGCCTCTCCCGTTCCATTTTCCAGATAGAGCGGGATACGGAGGCGGCGGTGTTCGAAATGGGCATGGACCACCTGGGGGAGATCCGTTCCCTGGCGGCCATGGTCCGGCCTCACGCGGCGGTCATCACCAACGTGGGCCTGTCCCACATCGGCCAGCTGGGAAGCCGGGAAAACCTGCTGAAAGCAAAGCTGGAAATCACGGAGCTCCTGGGAGCAGAGGATGTTCTGGCGGTGAACTGGGACAACGACCTTCTCTCCGCCGTTTCCTATCCGGGCCCTTATCATCTGGTGAAAGTGGGACAGGAAGGGCCGGATCTGCGGATCGAAGACATAGAGGACCACGGCGAGGACGGCCTGTCCTTCACCCTGCGGACAGAGAAGGAACAGGCTTCCTTCCGTCTGGGGATCCCGGGGCGGCACAATGCCTGGAACTGCGCCCTGGCGGCGGCGGCGGGCCTGGCCTGCGGCGTTTCTCTGGAGGAAGCCGCTTTGGGGCTGCAGGAGCTGGAGTCCACGGACAAGAGGCTGCATATCATAAAGGCCGGCGGAATAAAGATAATTGACGACAGCTACAACGCCAGCCCGGATTCCGTGAAGGCGGCGCTGAACGTGCTTCTGACGGTAAAGGCCCGGCGGAAGGTGGCGGTGCTGGCGGACATGTTTGAGCTGGGCCCGGAAACGGACCGGCTCCACTATCAGACAGGAAGGTACGCCGGGGGCTGTGCGGACCTTGTCCTTGCCGTGGGGACCCAGGGGCGTTTCATTGCCGGGGGGGCCAAGGACGCCTGCGGCGCCCTGGTCCGGCATTTTGAGACCCGGCAGGAGCTGGAAGAGGAAATAAAGGGATTGGTGAAAGAAGGGGACGCTGTGCTGGTGAAGGGGTCCCGGGGGATGGCCATGGACCGCATCGTAAAAATTCTGGAAGGAAGCATGGAAGGCCATGGATTATAAGCTGCTCGCATTGCCAATAGTGATCGCCTTCGTCCTGACGGCGGTGGCCACGCCTCTCTTCATCCCTCTTCTGAAGCGTCTGAAGGCGGGACAGAGCATACGGGAGGAAGGGCCCCAGTCGCATCAGGCCAAGGCGGGGACCCCCACCATGGGGGGGATCGTCCTGTTGCTGACGGTGGTGGTCACCTGCCTGACGGCGGGCCGCCTCAACGGCGATATGTTCATTCTCCTGGCGGCCTTCGCCGCTTTCGGGGCCCTGGGCTTTGCCGACGATTTCATAAAGGTGGTGCAGAAGCGGAATCTGGGGCTTACGGCCAAACAGAAATTCCTGCTGCAGATCCTCGTCGCCGTGGTGCTGGCGGTCTATCAGCAGCAGGTGTCCGTGTACGGAAGCAGGGTGTTCGTCCCCCTTGTGGACATTTACTGGGACCTGGGCTGGTTTTACGTGCCCTTCGTGGTCTTTGTGGTGGTGGCCATGGTGAACGCCGTGAACCTCACCGACGGCCTGGACGGGCTGGCGGCGGGGGTAACGGTGCCTGTGGCTCTGTTCCTGGCCCTGGCGGGAGCCGCCTTCGGCTTCGCTTCCACCCGGGTCTTCTGCGGGGCCCTGGCAGGGGCCTGCCTGGGCTTCCTGCTGTATAACCGTCACCCGGCCAGGCTCTTTATGGGAGACACGGGCTCCCTGGCCCTGGGGGGCGGGCTGGCGGCGGCGGCCATACTCATGAACGTGGAATTGCTTTTGCCCCTGGCAGGAGGGGTCTATGTGCTGGAGGCCCTGTCCGTGGTCCTGCAGGTGGCCTACTTTAAGAAGACCGGGGGGAAGCGGCTGTTCCGCATGGCCCCCCTGCACCATCATTTTGAGCTGAAGGGCTGGAAGGAGACAAGAGTGGTCCGGACGGCGGTGGCACTGGCACTGGTCCTGTCGGTCTGCTCCTGGCTGCTCACAGGATAGGAAGGACAAAGAAATGCTGAGGACCGATGAACGATATTTGGTAGTGGGGCTGGGAAAGTCCGGCGGGGCGGCGGCGGAAGCGCTGCTGGACCGGGGCTGCCCCGTGACGGTTTACGATAAAAAGCCGGAGGCGGAGCTGGAGCCGGCCCTGATAAAAGCCTTGAAGGAAAAGGGGGCGGCCTGCCTTTTCGGCCGGGAACCAGAGGTTCCCGGTGGCTTTGACGTGGTGGTGCTGAGCCCGGGAGTGTCCCGGGAGCTGCCTCTGGTGGCGGCGGAGGAACAGGCGGGGGCCAGGGTCACAGGCGAGCTGGAGCTGGCCTGGCTCATGGGCCGGGGCTGCTATGTGGCCATCACGGGGACCAACGGCAAGACCACCACCACGGTCCTTACGGGGGAAATCTTCAAAAATGCGGGAAGAAAGACGGAGGTGGTGGGCAACGTGGGAGTGGCCGTATCCTCCCGGGCCGGAGAGGCCGATGAGGACACCTGGATGATCACGGAGGCCAGCAGCTTCCAGCTGGACGCCACGGAGAGATTCCACCCGGTCATCTCCGCCATCCTGAACGTCACCCCGGACCATCTGGACCGTCACGGCACTCTGGAGAACTATGCCCTGGCCAAGGCGAAGATCTTTCAGCGCCAGACGGGAGAGGACCATTTCATCGTCAATTACGACGACAAAGAAGCCTGGAAGCTCCGGGTCTTCTGCAAGGCCCATGTGGTCCCCTTCAGCAGGCGGGAGCAGCTTTCCCAGGGCTGCTTCGTGAAGGACGGCAGGATCGTCATACGGGAAGACTGCGGGAAGGAGACGGAGATATGCCCTGCCGCAGAGCTGTTCATTCCCGGGGCCCACAATCTGGAGAACGCCCTGGCGGCCTCGGCCATGGCCTACTATGCGGGCATTGCGCCGGAGGTGATAGGGGAGACCCTCCGCAGCTTCCGGGGGGTGGAGCACCGGATGGAGCTTTGCGGCCAGGTGGACGGCGTCCGCTTCGTCAACGATTCCAAGGGCACCAACCCCGACGCTTCCATCAAAGCCGTGGAGGCGGTGGAAGGCAATATCATCCTCATCGCCGGGGGCTACGACAAAGGCGCTTCTTATGAGGAATTCATTGGGGCCTTCGGAGGCAAGGTGAAGGCTCTGGTGCTGCTGGGGAAGACGGCGCCGAAGATACGGGCGGCGGCGGAGGCGGCGGGCCTGAAGAACATCATCATGGCTGCGGACATGGAGGAGTGTGTCCTCCGCAGCTTCCGGGAAGCGTCGGCAGGGGATACGGTACTTCTTTCGCCCGCCTGCGCCAGCTGGGACATGTACAGCTGCTTTGAAGAGCGGGGAGAGCATTTCAAGGCTTGTGTGGAAAGCCTGAAACGATAGGGGAAGGGAATGGCGAAGCAGAAGCGTTACCGCATGAAACCGGGAGATTTTGTACTGACCATCCTGGTGATGGCCCTGGTGGTGTTCGGCGTCATCATGGTGTTCAGCGCCAGCTATTATGCTGCCATCAGCGAGTATGGAGACGCCTACTATTATCTGAAAAGGGACGTGATGTGGGCTCTGCTGGGGGCGGTGGCCATGGTGGTCACCTCGGTGGTGAACTACCGGATCTATGCCAAGGTGGCGCCGGTGCTGCTGGTGGTGAGCGTGGTCCTGCTGGCCCTTCTCTTCACTCCTCTGGGAGACGAGCGGGGCGGGGCGGTCCGCTGGCTGGACCTGGGGATCCCCGTCACCATCATGCCGGGAGAGATCGCCAAGATCTGCGCCATCATCTTTACCGCCTGGTACCTGAGCAGGGACCCGAAGATCATCCGCTCCTTCACCCGGGGAGTGCTGCCCATGCTGTGCCTCTGCGCCGTCTACGGCGGCCTCATCATAGCCCAGCCGAACCTCTCCACCGCCATCACCGTATGCACCATCATCGTGGGGATCATGTTCGTGGCGGGGCTGAACCTGCTCTATCTGGCGGGGCTGGGGCTGGCGGGAGCCGCCGCCGTTACGGCCCTCATCCTGTCGGACCCGGAAGGCTACTGGGCCCGGCGCCTCACCAGTTTCCGGGACCCCTTCCTGGACGCCCAGGGAGACGGCTGGCAGGTGATACAGTCCTTTTACGCCCTGGGCTCCGGCGGGCTCTTCGGCGTGGGGCTGGGAAAGAGCATCCAGAAGACCCTTTACCTGCCTGAGCCCCAGAACGATTTCATCCTGGCCATCATCGGCGAGGAACTGGGCTATGTGGGCTGCATCCTTCTGCTGATCTGTTATCTGGTGCTGATATGGAGAGGCTGCCACATCGCCATGAACGCGCCGGACGCTTTTGGCACCTTGCTGGCCTCGGGCATCACCATCATGCTGGCGGTGCAGGTGCTGCTGAACGTGGCGGTGGTCACCTCGTCCATGCCCCCCACGGGGATCACCCTGCCCTTTGTGAGCTTCGGCGGCAACGCGCTGCTGCTGTTCATGGGCTCCATGGGGATCCTTTTGAACATATCTCGACATTCGGCCCGATAGGAGGGTTTTAACATGAAAGTCATCATGAGCGGCGGCGGCACGGGAGGGCATATTTATCCGGCCATCGCCATTGCGGACAAAATCAAAAGGAAGCATCCGGAGGCGGAGATCCTGTTCGTGGGGACGGAAAAGGGCCTGGAACGGGAGCTGGTGCCCCAGAACGGCTACCCCATCCGCTTCATCACCGTCAGCGGCGTGGACCGGAAGCATCTTCTGCGGAATTTCAAGACGGCCAGGGACCTGCTGGCGGGCTCCGCCCAGGCCAGGGATATCATAGAGGAATTCCGGCCGGAACTGGTGGTGGGGACCGGAGGCTACGTCTGCGGGCCCGTGATCCGGGCGGCCCACAAGGCCGGGATCCCCACTTACATCCATGAGCAGAACGCCGTGCCGGGGATGACCAACAAGCTGCTGGAGCGCTATGTGGAAAAGGTGTTCATCAGCTTTCCCGAGGCGGCGGAGCATTTCCGGCGCAGGGAAAAGCTGGTGGTGACGGGGAACCCCATCCGCAAGAGCTTCCTGACGGGGCAGCTCTGCGATCACAGGGCCGGGCTGGGGATAGGAGAGAGGGAATTCTTTGTCCTGTGCTTCGGCGGCAGCCGGGGAGCGGGGCAGATCAACGCCGTGATGACGGCGGCGGCGGGGGAGCTGCTTTCCCAGCCGGGGCTGAGGCTGTGCTTCATCACCGGAAAAGCCTATTATGAAGAGATAAAGCGGCGGCTGGAGGCTCAGGGGACAGGAGAAGCCCGGGGGTTGCTGCTGCTGCCCTATGCGGGGAACATCCACGAATACCTTTCGGCGGCGGATCTGGTCATCAGCCGTTCCGGGGCCCTGACGGTGGCGGAGATCACAGCCTGCGGGAAAGCCTCCATCCTGATCCCTTCCCCCAACGTGACGGGGAACCATCAGTACTTTAACGCAAAGGTGGCGGCGGACCGGGGCGGGGCTCTCATAATAGAGGAAAAGGAGCTGAGCCCGGAGAAGCTGACGGCGGCGGTCCTGCGGCTGAAGAAGGACCGGGAGGCCTTGAACGCCATGGGGCGGGCCAGCCGGGAGCTGGGGCGCCTGGACGCCGCAGACGTGATCTATGACCATCTGGGGCTGTGAGTCCCGGCGGCGGGCCGGGTATTTGGGGCGTACAGGCACTTTTGCGCAGAAATCGCATATCATGTAGAATAGCGCACTGGGTTATATGTTAATATGCGGTTCTGCGGAGGTGTCATGGTCTTTGGATAGTTATCACATAACAGGCGGGAAGCGTCTGGCGGGGGAACACCGGATCACCGGTGCAAAAAATGCCGTCCTTCCCATTCTTGCAGGAGCCGTGATCCCCGGCGGCGTCAGTAAAATCCGGAATTGTCCCAGACTGTCCGATGTGGACGCCATGGTCAGGATATTGGAAGGCATAGGCTGCCGGATCCGCCGGGAGGACGACAGCATAGAGGTGGACGCCGGCGGCGTGGATTCCTGCCGGATCCCGGAGCATCTCATGAAGGAGATGCGGTCCTCCGTATTTCTTATGGGCCCCCTCCTCGCCCGCTGCGGGGAAGTGGTCCTGAGCCATCCCGGGGGCTGTGAGATCGGCCGCAGGCCCATAGACATCCACATTTCCGCACTGCGGAAGCTGGGGGTGGAGATACGGGAGACGGACGGGGGCCTGGCATGCCGGGCCGCAAACCTGAAGGGTACGGAGATCCGCCTGGAGTTTCCCAGCGTGGGGGCCACGGAAAACCTGATGATGGCCGCCGTGGCCGCCAGGGGGGAGACCCGCATCCTGAATCCGGCCAGGGAGCCGGAGATAAGAGATTTACAGGATTATCTGGTCAGCTGCGGGGCTTCTGTAGAGGGAGCCGGCGGGCCGGTGATACGGGTCCGGGGAGCGGGGCCTCTGAAAGGCGCCGAGCACAGGGTGATGCCGGACCGCATAGAGGCGGGGACGCTGCTGGCGGCAGCCGCCATTACCGGGGGACAGGTGCTTCTGACGGGAGCGATGCCGGAGGATATGGAAGCCGTTCTGGAGAAATTCCGGGAGGCGGGCTGCCTTCTCCGGACGGAGGGAGATAAGATAGAACTTTCCAGCCCTCCCAGACTCCGGGCCGTGGATTCTGTGGTGACCCAGCCTTATCCGGGCTTCCCCACGGATATGCAATCTCAGTTCCTGGCCCTGATGACTGTGGCCCGGGGCGAGTGCCGCATCCGGGAAACTATTTTTGAGAACCGTTTCAAGCCGGCGAAGGAGCTGCTGCGCATGGGGGCCGACATACGCATAGAGGGTCCTGTGGCGGTGGTCCGGGGCGTAGAGGCTCTCCGGGGGGCCAGAGTGGCCGCAGGAGACCTGAGGGGGGGCGCTGCCCTGACGGTGGCGGGCCTGGCGGCCCCGGGAGAAACTTTCGTAGAAAATGTTTGCCACATAGACAGGGGATATGATAAATTAGAAGTGACCCTGCGAAAGCTGGGGGCTGAAATAAGGCGGATCGAAGAATGACTGAGGAGAGACCCAGGAAAAAAAAGAAGAGAAGGAAAAAACATTATCTTTTGAGATTCATCCTGATCGTCCTGATCGGGGTGGGTCTTTATTTCTTCCTGACCTCGGACTTTTTCGCAGTGGAAGAGATCATAGTGGAGGACAGCTCTTATTACACGGCGGGCCAGATCATAGAGCTGGCCGGGGCGGAGCGGGGTGTGAACCTCTTTGAAGCGGATGTGAAGGGAATGAAGGCGAGGCTGCTGGCGGACCCTTACATCAAAAGCGCATCGGTGAACCGGCAGCTTTTGGACAAGCTCATCCTCAGCGTGGAAGAGCGGGAGGAAAAAGCGGCGGCGCCTTTTGGGACAGGCTATGTGGTGATAGACGAAAACGGTATGGCCCTGCGGCTGACGGAGTCTGCTCCGGCCCTGCCTCTGCTGGAAGGGATGACGATTTCGGCGGCGGAGCCCGGGGAACCCCTTCAGACAGAGGAAAACGCCAGGCTGAAGGGCACCCTCAGCCTGCTGGAGGCCATGGAAGAGGAGGATTTATACTTCAAAAAGGTAGAGGTTTCCAACCTTCTGGTGCGGGCTTACATTTATGACAATCTTTTTTGTGTGGGAGAGCCGGAAATCATACTGGAAAATATGGACGGATTGCAGGAAGTGTTGTATGATTTATATATTCAGGGGATAGAACGGGGCACTATTTACGTAGGCAGCGACGGCTATTTTTCATATAGCCCCTCTGTGGATGCGGAATAGGGCGCAGCTTCGGGCTGCGGCCCCGGAAAAAGGAGAGCCGGGAACAGGCCTGCCGGGAGCGGGGACCGTCCGGTCAGGGGGAAGGGAGACCATGGAAGGAGTAAAAAAGAAGAAGATCAGCGGCGTCGTCGTCATCGGCGTTCTCGCCCTCATCATCGGCGTGGTCCTGGCGATCCAGATAGACACCACCCAGGGGGACGAGGTGGGCGGTCTTATCCCGGTAGGACAGGTCCAGAGCATGGAGGCGGAGCTGAAGGCGGTCAAGAAGGAGCGGGAGGACATCTATCAGGAGCTTCTGGTCCTGGAAGAGCGCATGGCGGAGATAGAGGCGGAGAAGATCAGCGACGACGCCTTCTTGCAGTCCCTCTCTTCAGAGCTGGAGAGATACCGGATGTATTCCGGCCTTTTGGATGTGAAGGGGCCCGGGATCATCATCACCGTGGACGACCCTGTGCCCACGGAGGAAAATCCCGGCGACGGCTACAGCGTCATCATGCTGCGCTACGACCTTCTGCTGAGCCTGGTGAACAAGCTGAAGGAGGCCGGGGCCGAGGCCATTTCCATCAACGGCCACCGCATCACCAATACCACGGAGATCAGCCTGGCGGGAGACAATGTGAACATCAACGGGCAGGCCACGGCTCCTCCCTACACCATTGCGGCCATCGGGGACGCCGACACCATGGAATCGGCCATCACCATACGCCACGGCATCGTGGAGGTCATGCGTACCACCTATTTCCTTCAAGTGGACATCGTAAAACAGGAAGAGCTGACCATCACCCGGTACACCGGGGTCATCAACTTCCGTTATGCGGTGCCGGTGGCGGAAGAGGGCGGTACGGAAGGCTCCACCACGGCCCCGTAAGGCGGTGATGAGAGATGAAGGCCTGGATGCCGCTGATTTTTCTGTTTTCTCTGGGGATGGGGTTCCTCCTGGTCACCCAGAGCTCCGTCTCCGGAGGACAGCACCTCTATGTGTCCGCCAGCTCTCTGGACTACTATGCGGTCAATATTGAGGCGGAAAAGGAGACCATAGAGACTTACCGGACCCTGTTGGAAGAGACCCGGCTGCGGTTGGAAGAGCTGGAGAGTATGGACGAAGGGGACGAGCAGGAGGCTTATCTGGCAAGCCTCCAGTCGGAGCTGGAGCTTTACGCCATGGCCTCCGGCAGTCTGGCGGTCCAGGGGCCGGGGGTGAGCATCCTCGTCGACGATGGGGAGGGGGAGCTCATGTCCTGGAATGTGAACGATATCCTGGTCCACGATCTGGACCTCCTGCTGATCCTCAACGAGCTGAAATATGCCGGGGCGGAGGCCATTTCCGTCAACGGGCAGAGGATCGTGGACAGCACCTCCATCACCTGCTCCGGATACACGGTACGCATCAACGGCATCGTTTATGCGCCGCCGTATGAGATAAAGGCCATCGGAGACAGCGCCCGTCTCTCTTCGGTCCTGGTGGGACCCAACGGCTACGGCACCCTGCTCAGCGAGGTGTACGATCTGGTGTTCCGCCTGACGGTGGAAAACAACGTGGTGATTCCGGCGTATACGAGGGCGCGCACCTATCAATATGCCGAGATTGCCAGAGAGGGGGAAGGGAATTGATTTTTATCGTAATGCTCCTGGGACTGATATTGGGGCTGGTCCTGGGCTTTGTCCTGAACATCACATATCCCACGGAGTATTCCTTTTACATCACCATGGGGTTGCTGGCAGCTATGGACTCGGTCCTGGGGGCGGCCCGTTCGTACATGGAGGGGAAGTACAACAACCTGATCTTCATCAGCGGCTTCGTGGTCAACGCCCTGCTGGCGGGGGTCCTGGTGTATCTGGGAGACCGCCTTGGAGTGCCTTTGTACTATGCGGTCATACTGGTATTCGGCGGCAGGCTGTTCCAGAATCTGGCGGTGATCCGCCGGCTGGCCCTGGACCGGTACCTGACAAAAAAGAACACGGAAGAAAACAAGAAATAGTAGCATGTCCGGGACAGATGTGCTACAATTAGTATATCCGAGTATAAAAAGGGGAGGATCAGTCCATGCTGCAATTTGAGATGGCGGAGCAGAAAAATGCACAGATAAAGGTTCTGGGAATTGGCGGGGGCGGCTGCAACGCCGTGAACCGAATGATAGATGCGGGGATGAACGGAGTCACCTTTCTGGCCCTGAATACGGACAAGCAGGCTCTGGGGAACTGCAAGGCGGAAATCAAGATCCAGCTGGGAGAAAAGCTGACCAGAGGCCTGGGAGCCGGCGGCAATCCGGAGGTGGGGCAGCGCTCCGCTGAGGAAAGCCTGGAGGAAGTGCTCAAATACATAGACGAAAGCAATACGGATATGGTGTTCCTCACCGCAGGCATGGGCGGCGGCACGGGCACCGGCGCGGCGCCGGTCATCGCCAAGGCTGCCAAGGACAAGGGCATACTCACCGTGGGAGTGGTCACAAAGCCCTTCACCTTTGAGGGACCCACCCGGCGGAAGCAGGCGGAGCTGGGGATCAAATTCCTGAAAAAATATGTGGACTCCCTGGTCATCGTCCCCAACGATAAGCTCTTACAGATTTCGGATAAAAGCACCTCCATGCTCCAGGCCTTCAACATGGCCGACGAGGTCCTGAGACAAGGGGTCCAGGGCATTGCGGAGCTCATCGCCGAGGCGGGGCTCATCAATCTGGACTTTGCGGACATCAAGACGGTGATGAGCGACCGGGGCGTGGCCCACATGGGCGTGGGCAGAGGCTCCGGCGAGGACCGGGTGGCCAAGGCGGTAAAGGAAGCCATAGAGAGTCCTTTGCTGGAAACCACCATCAACGGCGCCAAGGCCATCCTGCTCCATGTCTGCGGCGGCTACGACCTGGGCATGCTGGAGACCAACGAGGCGGCGGACCAGATAGAGAAGTCCGCCGACCAGGACGCCATCATCATCTTCGGCGCCTCCGTAAAGGAAGAGCTGGCGGACGAGATCATCATCACCGTCATCGCCACGGGCTTCGACGAAGAAGGAGAAGGGCTGGCGGAGGTCCGGAGCAAGATGGGCGAGCTGGACCCGGAGAGAGGGCTGGCGGCCAGGATGCGGCAGGGGACCGGACCGGTCCGGCCGGAGGAAGAGGGAGCGGAGCAGCCGGAAGAGACCGGCGTGGAAGGGGCTTCGGCCTCCGACGAGATATTCAGCAGAGACACGGGATTTTTTCAGGTGCCCTCCTTTTTGGACAAGGGAAAGAAATAGGAATAACAGGGGCGGAAGCAAAAAACGAACATTCACAGGAGAAGCCGGCAATTCCGGCTTCTTTTTTAAGAAAAGGGAAACACCATGCAGAGCATCACTTCCAGACAGAACCCGCTGCTGAAGCAGACCATAAAGCTCAAGGCCAGGAAGCAGCGGGACAAAGAGGGCCTGTACATCATAGAGGGCTACCATCTGCTTTGGGAAGCCGTGAACGGCGGAGTGCCTCTCCGTCATGTTTTTTTTCAGGAGACTCCCTGCGGAGCGCCCTTGCGGGAGAGCCGGGAACTGGCGGCGGCCCTGGAAGAAAAGGGGGTTTTTACGGCCTGCCTGCCGCCGGAGCTCTTCGCCCTGGCGGCGGAGGCGGAGACGCCTCAGGGAGTCCTGGCTGCGGCGGAAAAGCCCAGGGCGGCGGGGGACTGGTTCCCCCGGGACCGGAGGCAGGGCGGCGGCAACGTCCTGGTGGCGGACCGGATACAGGACCCGGGAAACATGGGGACCCTGATCCGCACTGCCGACGCCGCCGGCTGCCTGGGAATGATCGTGCTGAAGGGCACGGTGGACGTATACAGCCCCAAGGTGGTCCGCAGCGCGGCGGGCTCCCTTTTCCGGCTGCCCCTGCTTTTCCTGGACACGCCGGAGCAGGCCCTGAAAATTTTGCGGGAAAATGGGAAACGCAGCGTTTGCACAGGGCCCTGTTGTGATGTATACTATTATGATGTAGATATGCGGGAAAACGTGGCCCTCATCATCGGCAACGAAGGCGAAGGAGCCTGCCGGGCTTTTATGGAGGGGGCGGACGTTTCGGTAAAGATACCCATGGCGGAGGGGACGGAGTCCCTGAACGCCGCGGTGGCGGCGGGGGTCCTGCTCTACGAATCCGTCAGACAGAGAAGCAAAAAAATGGTCCCAATGAAATAGGAGGATAGAGGAAAGATGCAACAGAACAGATTGAAGGAGATCCTGCAGGAAGCCAGGACACAGCTGCAGAAGGCCGGCTCTCTGCCGGAGGCGGAAGAGCTGCGGGTGAGATTTCTGGGAAAGAAGGGCGAGCTGACGGAGATCCTTCGCTCCATGGGCTCTCTGGACCCGGAAGAGAGGAAGGAGCTGGGCCAGGCGGCCAACAGCGTGAGGAAAGAAATAGAAGGGCTGCTGGAAGAGCGCTTCGCCGCCCTGAAGGATGCGGGGAAGGCCATGCGCTTTAAAGCGGAGCGCATAGACGTAACGGAGCCCGGCCGGCCGGCAGCCCTGGGGGCCCTGCATCCTATTACCGTTACCATAGAGGAGCTCTGCCGCATCTTCATGAGCATGGGCTACAGCATTACCGAGGGGCCCGAGATAGAGACGGTATTCAACAACTTCGACGCCCTGAACGCCGCTCCCACCCACCCCTCCAGAGATATGACGGACACCTTCTACATTACGGAGGACGTCCTTCTGCGCACCCACACCTCTCCGGTCCAGGTACGCACCCTGAAGAGGCAGAGCCCTCCCATCAAGGTCATTTCCCCCGGGCGCTGCTTCCGCTTCGATACTCCCGACGCCACCCACTCCCCCATGTTCCATCAGGTGGAGGGGCTGCTGGTGGATGAGGGCGTCACCATGGCGGACCTGAAGGGAACCCTGGACTGCTTTGCCAAGGAGACCTTCGGCGCCTCTACCCGGACCCGTTTCCGTCCCCACTACTTCCCCTTTACGGAGCCCAGCGCGGAGATGGACGTGTCCTGCTTCAAATGCGGCGGCGCCGGCTGCCGGGTATGCAAGGGCAGCGGCTGGATAGAGGTCCTTGGCTGCGGCATGGTCCATCCCAATGTCCTGAAAATGAGGGGGCTGGATACCGAAAAGTACACGGGTTTTGCCTTCGGCATGGGCGTGGAGCGCATAGCCATGCTGAAGCACGGCGTGGAGGACATCCGGCTCTTTTACGAAAACGACGTCCGCTTCATAGAGCAGTTCAGGTAAGGAGGGCAGAAACATGCTGGTACCTGTTGAATGGTTGAAAGAATATACGGATATCCCTGTGGATGCGGAGACCTTCTGCGCAAGGATGGTCATGTCCGGCTCCAACATAGAAACGGTGGAGAAGACCGGGGAAAACATCGAAGAAGTGGTGGTGGGCAGGGTCCTGTCCATAGAGAAGCACCCGGATGCGGACAAGCTGGTGGTGTGCCGGGTGGACGCAGGGCAGGAGAGGCCGCTGCAGGTGGTGACGGGAGCCCCCAACGTGTCCGAAGGGGCCCTGATCCCGGTGGCCCTTCACGGCAGCAGGCTGCCGGACGGCACCGTCATAAAGAAAGGAAAGCTCCGGGGAGTGGAATCGGAGGGCATGTTCTGCTCTTTCCGGGAGCTGGGATACGAGGATAAGGTGGTCCCCGTGGTTTTTCGGGACGGCGTGTGGATCCTGGAAGAGGACGCTGTGCCGGGGACGGAGATCGTGGAGGCCATGGGCCTGGCGGATACGGCGGTGGATTTTGAGATCACTCCCAACAGGCCGGATTGCCTTTCCATGCTGGGCATGGCCAGGGAGGCGGCGGCCACTTTGGGAACGGAGCTGCGCTATCCGGAAACCGTGTGCCGGGCCGTCAGAGGAAAGGCGGAGGACTACCTTTCCGTGGAGATACGGAAGCCGGAGCTGTGCCGGCGCTATGTGGCCCGCATCGTCACCAACGTAAAGATAGAGCAATCCCCCTGGTGGCTGCAGCGGCGGCTCATGCATGCGGGAATGAGGCCCATCAACAACATCGTGGACATCACCAATTATGTGATGCTGGAATACGGACAGCCCATCCACGCCTTCGATATCCGCAACGTGCTGGACCGGAAGATCATCGTGGACACCGCCGGGGAAGGAGAGCTCTTCACCACCCTGGACGGCACGGAGCGCAGGCTTTCGGAGGGAATGCTGCTCATTAAGGACGGCCGGCGGGGCGTGGCCCTGGCCGGCGTCATGGGGGGCCTGAACTCGGAGATAGAAGCGGATACGGACACCATCCTGATAGAATCCGCCAATTTCGACGGAGCCAGCGTCCGCTCCACTTCCAAAAAGCTGGGGCTGCGGACAGAGGCCTCCGCCCGCTTTGAAAAGGGCATAGATCCCAATCTGGCGGCGGCGGCGGCGGACCGGGTCTGCAAGCTCATAGAGCTGCTGGGGGCCGGGACGGTGGCGGCGGGAGCCGTGGACTGCTATCCTGAGCCCCGGAAAGCCAGCCCGGTGCTGGTGCGGCCCGCCAGGGCCAACAGCCTCCTGGGGATAGAGCTGACCACGAAGGAGATGGAGGCCATCTTCCGCAGCCTGGAAATGGAGACCCTCCGGGAAGAGGGCCAGCTGCTGGTAACTCCTCCCACCGTCCGCCAGGACCTGGAGACGGAGATAGACTTTATAGAGGAGATCGCCAGGCTTTACGGCTATGACAAATTGCCTGTGACCCTTCCCAAAGACCATTGCCGTTCCGGCAAGCCTCTCCGGCGTCAGCTGAGGGACCTGGCCAGGGACACTCTGGCGGGCCTGGGACTGGATGAGATACAGACCTATTCCTTCTTCAGCCCCAAAAGCGTGGAAAGCATGGGAGTGCCGGCGGAGGCGGAGGAGCGGAAGCTGGTGCGGCTCCTCAACCCCCTGGGGGACGAAAACAGCGTCATGCGCACCCTGCTGCTGCCCAATCTGCTGGAGACCATGGGCCGCAATTACTCCCGGAGTATAGAGGAAGTCCGGCTCTTTGAGTTGGGGAACACCTTCTTCGATATTCCCGGAGAGGAAGGGCTACCTCAGGAGAGGGAGTCCCTGAGCATAGGCCTTTACGGGGGCCAGGGGGACTTCTTCACCCTCAAGGGCATAGTGGAAGCCCTGCTGAAAAAGCTGGGCGTGGGGGATGCGGTATTCCGGGCGGAAACAGAGATCCCGGCTTATCATCCCGGCCGCTGCGCCTCCGTCAGCTGCCGGGGGATGCTCCTGGGATACATCGGCGAGCTGCACCCGGATATGGCCGAAAAGTACGGCATGGATCTGCGGGTCTGTTGCGGAGAGCTGTCCTTCGGGAAGCTGGCGGAATGTGTGGATCTGCGGAAGGCGTATAAGCCCCTGCCCAAATACCCCGCCGTATCCAGGGACGTGGCCCTGCTGGTGGACGAGGAAATCTGTGCGGGCAGCCTTGGAGAGGCCATTTCGGCGGCGGCGGGCCCGCTGCTGGAAAAGACGGAGCTTTTCGACGTCTACCGGGGCAAGCAGGTGCCGGAAGGAAAGAAGAGCGTCGCCTTTGCCCTCACCTACCGGGCGCCGGACCGGACTCTCACCGACGA
>JAUNBO010000001.1:26337-41783 GCA_030527065.1 Bacillota bacterium
AGAGCGTCGCCTTTGCCCTCACCTACCGGGCGCCGGACCGGACTCTCACCGACGAAGAGGTGGTGAAGGTCCACGACGGGGTCCTGGCGGCGCTCCGGGAAAGGTTCAGCGCCGTTTTACGGGAGCAGTAGGGTCTTGCCACTCCCACTTCTGGCGTACAATCGATGAGGAAGGAGCCAAAGATGGAAGAGAAAAACAGAGTCACCGTGAAGATCTACGGGCAGGAATACACCATAGCCGGAGAGAAGAGCCGGGATCACATCATGCGGGTGGCGGATTACGTGGATGAAAAGATGAAGACGGCGGAGGGGATCGTCCCTTCCGGCTTCGCCTCGTCTCTGGCGGTCCTGGCCGCCATCAACGTGGCCGACGAGTACTTCAGTCTTATAGAGACCCTCCGGGAGCTGCAGGCCAGGAACCAGGAGCTGGAAAAGGACGCCCGGCACTATGTGCAGCTTTGGGACGAGGCGAAAAAGAACTTCATACAATACAAAGAGGACGCCCAGAGCAGCCTGAACCAGAAGGACGAGCTGCAGCAGCAGCTGAGCCGCCAGGCCATGGAGAAGCGGGACCTGCAGGAAAGGTGCCGGGAGCTGGAGCAGCGCTGCGAAAGCCTGAAGCGGCGGAACGAAGACCTGCTCCGCAGGGTGGAGGCCCAGGAGGAGGACCGGGAGTCCGGCGCAGCCCAGGTGATGGAGCTGGAAAATAAGTGCAGGGAAATAGAAGCCAATTTCTTCGATTTGCAGATGGAGAACATCCAGCTCAAAGGGGAATTGGAAAGATACAAAAAGATTGTAGAATAGAGAATCATGAATCAAAAGGCATACCGGGTCCTGGAATACAATAAAATAAAGGAATTGCTGCGGCAGGAGGCATCCTCCTCCCTGACCGGGAGCCGGATACAGGAGCTGAGGCCCAGGACGGAGGCCCGGGAGATCCGGGAGCTGACGGCGGAGACCACAGAGGCGGTGGCGGTGATCATGGCCAAGGGGGCTCTGCCCCTGGGGGGCTTTTACGACGTGGCCGGCTGGGCCCACCTGGCGCAGAAGGGCGGCTGCCTCACCATGAAGCAGCTTCTGGAGATTTTATATAATTTGCAGGCTGCACGCCATGCGGCCCGGTTCTTGCAAAATGACCTGCCGGAGCTGCCCATCATAAAGGGGCTGGCGGAGGTCATCAGCATCCAGCGGAGCCTGGAGGAAGAGATAGACCGCTGCATCCTTTCGGAGGAAGAGATGGCCGACGGGGCCAGCGGACAGCTCCGGGACATCCGGCGGCGGATCGGGAGGCAGAACGAAAACATCCGCAGCCGCCTCAACAGCATCCTGGGCTCTTCCGAAAACCGGACGCTGCTCCAGGACGCCATCGTCACCATGAGGCAGGGCCGTTATGTCATTCCCGTGAAACAGGAACACAGAAACCGCTTTCCCGGCATCGTCCACGACCAGTCGGCTACGGGTGCCACTCTTTTTATAGAGCCCCAGGCCATAGTGAACATGAACAACGAGCTGCGGGAGCTGGAGCTGGCGGAGAAGCAGGAGATGCAGAGGATACTGGAGGAGCTTTCCGGCCAGGTGGCCCAGGGCGCCGACGGCATCATCAACAACCAGAAGATCCTGGTGGAGCTGGATTACATCTTTGCCAAGGGCAAGCTTTCCGTGAAGATGAAGGGGGCGCCGGCGGCGGTGAACGCCGGGGGATATCTGAGGATACGCAACGGACGCCATCCCCTCATAGACCCGGAGAAGGTGGTCCCGGTTTCCGTGAGCCTGGGCAGGGAGTACCGCACTCTGGTAGTGACGGGACCCAATACGGGGGGCAAGACCGTCACCCTCAAGACCGTGGGGCTCTTTGCCCTGATGGCCCAGTCCGGGCTCCATCTGCCGGCGGGGGACGGGACGGAAATGCCGGTGTTCTCCAAGGTCTTTGCGGACATCGGCGACGAGCAGAGCATAGAGCAGAGCCTGTCCACCTTTTCCTCTCACATGGGAAACATAGTGGAGATATTGCAGGAGGCGGACGGGGACACTCTGGTGCTGCTGGATGAGCTGGGAGCGGGAACGGACCCCACCGAGGGAGCGGCTCTGGCCATTTCCATCCTGGAGCATCTGAACCGGCTGGGGGCCGCCACCATGGCCACCACCCACTATACGGAACTGAAAAAATATGCCGTGGCCACCCCGGGAGTGGAGAACGCTTCCATGGAGTTCAATGTGGAAACCCTCTCGCCCACCTACCGCCTCAGCATAGGCGCTCCCGGGCGCTCCAACGCTTTTGAGATTTCCCGGAAGCTGGGGCTCCGGGAAGACATCATAGAGCGGGCAAAGGGCCATCTGGACCGGGAGGACATCGCCTTTGAGGACGTGATCTCTTCCATAGAAGAGGACAGGAGGACCGCAGAAGAGGAACGGGACGAGGCCATCGCCCTGAACCTGGAGATGAAGAAGCGGCGGGAGGCGCTGGAACGGCAGGAAGAAAAGCTGGCGGCCCAAAAGGAGCGCATCCTGGAAAAGGCCCGGGAGGAAGCAAAGGAACTGATCCGGGAGACCAAGGAGCTGGCGGACCAGGTGCAGAGGGAATTGCGGGAGCTGGAAAAGTACGGGGATCCCCGGGAGCGGAACCGGAAGCAGGAAGCCCTCAGAAAGCAGATCCGGGAAGTCTCCGGCAGATACAGGCCGGAGCCCGCCGCAACAGAAAACCTCCATCCCGTGGACCCCGGACAGCTGAAGGTAGGCGACCGGGTGCGCATTTTGTCCCTGGACCAGAAGGGGAGAGTGCTTTCCCTGCCGGACGAAAGAGGAGAGCTCACCATCCAGGCGGGCAAGGTGAAGATAAACGCAAAATTGGAGAACGTTTCCAAAATCGAAGGAAATCCTTCAGGCGAAAAGGGGAAAGGGCAGGGCCAGCACAGCGGCAGCCTTTCCCGGGGCAAGGTCCTCAGCGTTTCCCCCACCTTCAACGTGGTGGGCAGGGTGCTGGACGATGCGCTGATGGAGGTGGACAAATACCTGGACGACGCCTTTGTGGCGGGCCTGAAGGAAGTGACGGTGATCCACGGCCGGGGCGCAGGCATTTTGAGGGAAGGACTGCAAAATATGTTCCGCAGCCATAAACACGTGGACGGATGGCGCAAAGGTGCGTATAATGAGGGGGGCGACGGCGTCACGGTGGTGAAGCTGAAATAGAGCGGCTCCCGCTGCGGCGGACGAAGAGAAGGAGACGGCCATGTATCTGGTAAGCGCCTGCCTGTTGGGCGAAAACTGCAAATACAGCGGCGGCAACAACCGCAGCCCGGCGGTGGAGGAGTTTCTGAAGGGCCGGGAATATATGGCCCTCTGCCCGGAGGAACTGGGGGGATTTCCCACTCCCCGCCCCCCCTGTGAGATCAGGGAAGGACGGGTGTTCCGGCCGGACGGAGAGGACGTTACCGAAGGCTTTCGCCGGGGAGCGGAGGAAGCCTGGAAGCTGGTCCGGCGAAGGTGCGAAGAAACAGGAGAGGAGATAGAGCTGGCCATCCTGAAAGAGGGCAGCCCCTCCTGCGGCTGCCGCCGCATTTACGACGGCAGCTTCTCCGGGACAAAGATACCCGGACAGGGATTTTTTGCCGCCCGGCTCAGGGAAAACGGCATAGAGGTCATATCGGAAGAAGAAGTGAAATGACGGGCTGAGGCGGCCTTTCCGCCGGCAGCCGGGAAATATACGGAGGACAAAATGGCAATGACAGATTTCAAAACGCAGATCGCAGAGCTTTTAAGCCAGCAGGTGGAGGGGCTGACCCGGGAAGAGATCCGGGCCATGCTGGAGATCCCCCCGGAAATGTCCATGGGAGACTATGCCTTTCCCTGTTTCCGTCTGGCAAAGCTCATGAGGAAGGCTCCCAACCAGATCGCCAAAAGCATAGCGGAAAGCCTCGGAAACCAGGCGCTTTTCGATAAGGTGGAGCCGGTGAACGCCTATGTGAACATGTTCCTTTCCAGAAGCCTGTTCATGAAGGACGTGGTCCTTGCAGTGGCGGAAACGGGAGAGGACTACGGCAGGAGCCAGGTGGGCCGGGGCCGGAAGGTCCTGGTGGAGTACTCCTCCCCCAACATCGCCAAGCCCTTCCACATCGGCCACATCCGCACCACGGTCATCGGCAATTCCATTTACAAAATATACGATTTCCTCGGATACGATACCGTCCGCATCAACCATCTGGGAGACTACGGGACCCAGTTCGGCAAGATGATAGTGGCTTACCGGCGCTGGGGGAACAGGGAGGACGTTCAGAGGGAGCCCATAAAGACCCTTCTGAGCTATTATACCAAATTCCATGAGGAAGCGGAGAAGGACCCCTCTCTGGACGACGAGGCCAGAGCCGCCTTCACCGCTCTGGAAAACGGTGCGGAAGAAGAGCTGGCCCTGTGGCAGTGGTTCCGGGACGAAAGCCTGAAGGAATTCAGCCGGGTCTATCAGATCCTGGGCATCGAATTCGATTCCTTTGCCGGAGAGAGCTTCTATTCGGATAAAATGCCCCGGGTGGTGGAGCTGCTGAAGGAAAAGGCGCTGCTGCAGGAGTCGGAGGGAGCCCGAATCGTGGACCTGACCCCTTACGGGCTTACGGCGGCCCTCATCACCAAGAAGGACGGCTCCACCCTCTACATCACCAGGGACATCGCCGCAGCCATCTACCGGAAGGAGCATTATGACTTCTATAAGAATCTTTACGTGGTGGGAAGCCAGCAGAACCTGCACTTCCAGCAGTGGATAAAGATTCTGGAGCTGATGGGCTTCGATTGGGCCGCAGACTGCGTCCACATCGGCTTCGGCATGGTGAGTCTGGAAGACGGGACTCTCTCCACCCGCCAGGGCCGGGTGGTGTTCCTGGAGGAAGTGCTGCGCCGGGCGGTGGAAAAGACCCGGGAGATCATTTTAGAGAAGAACGTGAACACGGACAGCGTGGATGTAACGGCCAGGCAGGTGGGCATAGGGGCGGTGATCTTCAACGAGCTTTCCAACAGCCGCATAAAGGACTATGTTTTTTCCTGGGATAAGGTGCTGAATTTCGACGGGGAAACAGGGCCTTACGTCCAGTACACCCACGCCAGGGCGGGAAGCGTCCTGAGAAACGGGGGACAGGCGGCGGAGCAGGCGCTGGCGGCAGCGGGGCAGGCGGACACTTCCTTCCTCACCGATGACGACGCCTACGAGCTGGGCCGCCTCATCTACCGCTTCCCGGAGGTGATCCTGGAGGCGGCGGAAAAGTACGAGCCCTCCATGATCACCCGCCACGTTGTGGACGTGGCCCAGAGCTTCAACCGCTTCTATCATAACCAGCACATCTTAGTGGAGGACGAGGCGGAAAAACAGGCCAGGCTTCTTCTCACCTATGCCGCCAAGCAGACCATCAAAAACGGCTTGAAGCTTCTGGGCATGGAAGTGCCGGAGCGGATGTAGGGAACGGCCATGCGATACGAAGGAATGGTCTACCGGCCTCCCAGCGAGGCCTACAGTCTCATCGTGCAGGTCACCATAGGCTGCGCACATAACCGCTGCACCTTCTGCGGCATGTATAAGGATAAGAAATTCCGGGTACGCCCGGCGGAGGAAGTGGCGGCGGATCTGCAGTGGGCCAGGGACCGCTATCCCAGGGTGGAGAAGATCTTCCTGGCGGACGGGGACGCCCTGGTGCTGCCTGCGGAAAAGCTGCTGTTCCTGCTGGATAAGATACGGGAGCTTTTCCCGGAGTGCCGGCGGGTGGGAGTCTACGGCTCCCCGAAGGATATCCTGCGAAAGACCCCCGGGGAATTGCAGGCCCTCAGAGAGGCTGGTATGGGCATCGTCTATGTAGGGGCGGAATCCGGCAGCGACAAGGTGCTGAAGGACGTCTGCAAAGGGGCCACGGCGGAAGAACTGATTGAGGCCGTCCGGAAGGCTGAGGACGCCGGCTGCCCCGCTTCCGTCACCTTCATCTCCGGTCTTGCGGGGCAGGAGGGCTGGGAGGACCATGCCAGGGAAAGCGGCAAGATGATCAGCGCCATGGAGCCCTCCTATGCCAGCCTGCTGACCCTGATGGTGGAGCCGGGCACTCCTTTGGAACGGGATCTGGCGGAAGGCCGCTTCCGGCTTCTGACGCCGGAGCAGGTGCTGGAGGAAACGGCCCTGCTTCTGGAAAACGTCTGTTTGCAGAAGGAGTGCGTCTTCCGCAGCAACCACGCCTCCAATTACTTTTCCTTAAGGGGGACTCTGCCTCAGGATAAAGAGCTGCTGCTGGGCCAGCTTCAGGAAGCCCGCCGGCACAGGGGCATGCTCAAGGACGAATGGCAGCGGATGCTGTAAACGCCGGAGGCCCACAGCCTCACAAAAATAATCAAAGGATGGGAACTGCAATGGCCATGAAACGATTGGAAAAAACCGTAGAGGAACGGCGCAAAGGCGCAGGGGGGAGCGAGCCGGAAAAGGAAGGCAAGCTCTGCTATTTTGAAGACGAAGACCCGGAAGCCCTGGCTCTTCTGGAAGAGGAAGAAACGGAGGTGGACGAAGGCTCCCTGCGTTTCTTCGGACAGAGAGAGGACCGGGTGGGAAAGTATTTCAAAAAATATCTGAAGGATTTCGTCTTTGACGAATTCTCTCCCCGCTTTCTGGCCGCCAATCCGAAAATCGCCTTTATGTCAGGGGTCCCCATTCCTCTGAGGAAGGTGGATGCGGAAGCCTTTCGCCGCGGAGAGGGAGTGGAAAACCGGGTCCTGGCGGAGAACATGGCCTGGGTCCTGGGGGCCGACCCCAAATTCCGCTATAACGAAATGTATGTGAAATACATCACCACCTACTTCAATGTGAAGGGGGCGGAGGGCTTTTTGAAGGAAGGCCGGGATGAGGCGGAAAAAGAGGAATTTGACGCTGCCGCCATCCACCTGCGGGCGTCCATGATGATCGTCCCCAACAGCTTCCACACCATTTACAGCTATGCCCGGGTCTGCCGGGAGCAGTATCTGAAGAGCAACAACCCGGAGTACATAGGACGGTTCAAGGCGGAATCCATAGATTACTTTGAGCTGCTTACGGAGGTGAAGCCCAACTTTGCCTACGGCTACTATTACCTGGGCTTCGGCTACCTGAACATGGGCCTTTACACAAAGGCGTACATGACCTGGGAGCTGTTTCTGAAATACAGCCGAAGCATGAAGGACAAGAAAGAGATACGGACGAAGCAAAAGGATCTGGAGCACCCCATGGCCATAGAGGCCGGCTGCAATTCCGTGATGGCGGGACGCTGGCGGGAGGGCCTCCAGACCCTGGAGCCCTACACAAAGACCTCATACAAAGACTGGTGGCCCCTGTCCTACTATCTGGGGGTGAGCTACCGGCGGCTGGGCAGCGAGGACCGGGCTCTGGAAAGCTTCCGCCGGGTGCTGGAGCTGAATCCCTCCCATCTGGAAACCATGGAGGAGCTGGTGCAGATCTACCGGGAACGGGGAGACGGAGAAGGCGAGAGCAAATACAAGAAGAAAATAGAGCTGATCAAAAAGCAGCTTTCCAAGGCCAACCGGAATACGGAGGAGGAATGAAGAAGTGAAGCAGTTGATGACAGGAAACGAAGCCATTGCCAGAGGCGCCTATGAGGCCGGGTTGGTATTTGCCTCCGCCTATCCCGGGACTCCCAGCACGGAGATCCTGGAAAATCTGGGAGCCTTGTATAAAGACGAGCTTTATGCGGAATGGGCCCCCAACGAGAAGGTGGCTATGGAATCCGCCGCCGGAGCGTCCATTGCCGGGGTGCGGGCCCTGGCGGCCATGAAGCATGTGGGAGTCAACGTGGCGGCGGACCCGCTGTTCACCATGGTCTACACCGGCGTCACCGGCGGACTGGTGCTGGTTTCCGCCGACGATCCGGGGATGCACAGCTCCCAGAACGAGCAGGACAACCGCAACTATGCCACCGCCTCCCGCATCCTCATGCTGGAGCCTTCGGACAGCGGAGAGGCCCGGGAATATGCAAAAATGGCCTTTGAGCTGTCGGAGCGGTTCAATACGCCCGTGATGCTCCGGGTCACCACCCGCCTCTGCCATAGTAAGGGCATAGTGGAACCGGGGGAGAGAGAGGAAAGGCCTCACATCCCCTATAAGAAGCAGATCACGAAATATGTGGCCACTCCCGCCAACGCCAAGGTCCTGCGCCGGCAGCTGGAGGAACGGCTCAGGGACATGGAGGAGTATTCCAATGAAACGGCCCTGAACAGGGCGGAATATAACGGGGAAGAGATCGGGGTGATCAGCGCCGGCGTGGCTTATCAGTACGCCAAAGAGGTGTTCGGACCGGAGGCTTCTTACCTGAAGATAGGCATGAGCTACCCCATGCCCATGAAGCTGGTGAAGGAATTTGCCGGCAGGGTGAAAAAGCTCTATGTGGTGGAGGAAATGGATCCCTACATGGAAAACCAGATACGGAGGGCGGGGATCTCCTGCATCGGCAAGGAGCTGATCCCGGCTTTCGGGGAGCTGGATACGGACGTGGTGCGCAAGGCCGTGTTCGGGACAGAGACGGAGTGCCTCACCTCGGAGAAGGAAGCGGTGGCCCGGCCGCCGGCCATGTGCGCCGGCTGTCCCCACCGGGGCTTCTTCTATGTCCTCAGCAAAAAGAAGAACGTGATGATCACCGGCGACATCGGCTGCTATACCCTGGGAGCGGCGCCGCCTTTAGGCGCATTGGACACCACCATCTGCATGGGGGCCAGCATCAGCGGCGCCCACGGCGCAGCCAGGGCCTTTGGGAAAGCGGGAGCGGACACCAGGGTGGTGGCGGTCATAGGAGATTCCACCTTCTTCCACTCCGGCGTCACCAGCCTGATGAACGTGGCCTATAACGGAAGCAATGCCGTTTCCGTCATTCTGGACAACCGCATCACCGGCATGACCGGACATCAGGAGAATCCGGGCACCGGCTTCACCCTGATGGGAGACCCGGCGCCGGAGGTGGACATTCCCGCCCTGTGCCGGGCTTTGGGGATAAAAGGGGAGAACATCCATACCGTAAATCCCCTGGACCTGGGAGAAACGGACCGGGCCCTGGACGAGGCCCTGTTGAAGGATGAGCCTTCGGTGATCATAGCCAAGTGGCCCTGCGCCCTGAAGCGCTTCACCCGGGAGGACAGGGAGAATTTCGACCTGTCGCCGAAGAAATGCTCCATAGACCAGGAAAAGTGCAGGAAGTGCAGGCTCTGCAGCAAAACCGGCTGTCCGGCCATTTATTCCGGAGAGACCGTGGAGATCAACCGGGCCTCCTGCACCGGCTGCGGGGTATGCCGGCAGGTTTGTCCCTTCGATGCCATCACTTTGGAACAGGAGGCGGGAAAATGAGCCAGGTGAAAAACATATTGCTGGTGGGCGTAGGCGGCCAGGGGACCATTCTGGCCAGCAAAATATTGTCCGAGGGCCTGATGGCCGCCGGCTACGACGTAAAGATGTCTGAGATCCATGGGATGTCCCAGCGGGGAGGCAACGTGAGCACCCAGATCCGCTTCGGGGAGAAGGTCTATTCTCCGATCATAGGAAAGGGAGAGGCGGACGTGATCGTGGCCTTTGAGAAAATGGAGGCCCTGCGCTGGCTGGGCTATCTGCGGCAGGGGGGCCGCATGGTGATAAACGATTTTGAGATCCCCTCGGTCCCCATCCTCATGGGAGCGGCAGAATACCCGGAGGGCATTCTGGAAGAACTGGCCTCCAGGGCGGACACGGCGGTGTTCCCGGCAGGGGAGATCGCCGATGAACTGGGGAATGAGAAGGCCATGAACGTGGTGCTTCTGGGGGCTCTGGTGGCGGTGCTGGGGCTGCCGGGCATAGACTGGGAGCAGCTCATCCGGGCCAATGTGAAGCCGGCCTTCCTGGAGCTGAACCTGAAGGCTTTCCGAAGGGGGCAGGAGCAGGTAGGCTGAAAAAGGAAAATTTTTTGTTGCAGGAGGACAGGCTATGGCGATCGAAAAGGTGAAGGAGTATTTGCGGCGGTGGGACCGGGAAGGGGACGTTCTGGAGTTTCCCGTTTCCAGCGCCACCGTGGAGCTGGCGGCGGAGGCGGCAGGGGTGATCCCCGCCCGTATCTGCAAGACCATGTCCTTCCGGGACGGAGAAGAGGGCTGCATCCTTCTTTGTACCGCAGGAGACGCCAGGATAGACAACGGGAAATTCAAGGGCTGCTTCCACACCAAGGCCCGGATGCTGGGACCGGAGGAGGTGCTGGAATTCACCGGCCATGCCATAGGCGGCGTCTGCCCCTTCGCCATAGAGCATCCGGGGGTGAAGGTCTACTGCGACCTTTCTTTACAGCGCTTTTCCACGGTGTTTCCCGCCTGCGGCAGCGACAACTCCGCCATCCGCCTCACCTGCGGCGAGCTTTTTGAGTATGCCGGGGCCCTGGAATGGGTGGACGTCTGCAAAGACTGGGACCCGGCCCTTTCAGAATAAAGGCCGGGTCCGGAATGCCGGTGCGCAGAGTGGCGGGAGCGGATGTTATCCCGCCAGCTCCGCCAGGTATTCCACCAGAGAATCCACATATTTTTTATTCACCAGCTGGTCTGTGCGGCCGTTGAAATCCACCTGATAGAAATTCTGGTCCCGGGGGGCCAGGCGCAGGATCATTTCGGAAAAGCTGTCCGTGTTTCTGCGGAAGACCACTTCCATTACGCTTTCTTCGGAAATGGCGTCTTCAGTCACGCCCTCCTGCTCCAGAATGGTGAGGCCGTAGAAGAAGCCGGTAAAATCTTCGTAGCTGAGGGACTGGCCGTTCAGGAAGCAGGCCAGTCCTTCTTCGTTCAGACGGTCCAGAGTGATCTCATAGACTGCCTGTTCTATGGTCACCTCCATGGAATCCACCGTGTCCAGGCTGATCAGGAACAGGGCTTCCGGCGCAAAATCGTCGGGGCTTTGGCCGAAGTAATCCTCTATGTTGGTGTAATAGAGGAGATCCAGGGCGTCGGCTCCTTCCCGCTGCGCGTAGTAATCAAACCCGCTGTCGTCCCGGCCTCCCACGGTGAAGGACACAGAGGAGCCGTCCGTCAGCTGGAAAAGGACCCTTCCATAGGGGGAGTCCAGACCATAGGCGGCGGCTTCCGCCTCCGTCTGGGGCAGGGGCGCAGAGCCCGTGGGAGTCAGGCCTGTCAGGTTGTCGAGATAGCTCTCTACCAGGCTGCTGTCCGCCGCCTGCCAGGCGCCGCCGTCCAACCGCACGGACCAGAGATACTCTGCGGTGTAGAGCTCCGGATTGCCGTTTTCATAGTAAGCAAATTCCAGAAGACTCCCCTGGGTCTCCACAGTGAAAGCGGCGACTTGGGAAGGGTCTGCATCCACAAAGCTGTCGGCGGTCAGGGACATGTCCTGAAGCTCTTTGGCAAAGGCGCTGTAAAGGCTGCTGTCCACCAGCCAGACCGCCTCTTCTCCGGAAACCTGGAAATAGTAGGCCTGAGCGGCGCTGTTGTAGTCTCCCAGCAGATAAGTGACCGTGTCTCCGCCGTCCAGGGTGAATCCCATGGTCACCGAGGGCTCTGTAAGCCCGTACTGGGAGAGCTCGGCAGCGGTCTCCGCCACCAGGCGCTCCGCCGTTACCTCAGCGGCGGCTTCCAGCATGGCCTCCGGATATCCGGGATCCAGGGGGAAGCTCTCTTCTCCCTCCGCCAGCCATTGGTCCTCAGATTTCAAGAGTGTGTAGCTTCCGCCGGACCAGCCGCAGGAGATGGCGGAGACGGCGTCAGTGTCCAGGACGGCGGCGATGAGGGCTTCTTCCTGAGTCTCTTCCTCCCCGCCCAGGGAGCCGATGAGGAAGTAAGCCGCCGCCAGCACCGCCAGGGCTCCCAGAAGCCACAGCAGGCGCTTCCTGTTTTTTGCCTTTCTGGTCTCTCCCATTATTTTCTCCTCCTTCTGAGCCATATGACCAGACCCGCCGCCAGGATGAGCAGGGGGATGCAGACGGTGAGGACCAGGGACCACAGGGTGCTTTGGGCACTGGACAGGACCAGACTGCCGTCGGTGATGGACTTGGCGGCGATGGAGATGCTGCTCTCCTCGTCGCAGAGATAGCTGAGGGTGTTGAGGAAAAGGCTGAAATTGCCGCCGGAAGCCAGCTGATTCGCCGCGGCGTCCAGCAGGTAGCCGCTGCTGTACCAGACGATCTCACATTCCGTGCCCTGATAGTCTTCCCGGACCAGAGCCCCCAGCAGGAAGGGGCCGTCTGTGTCTCCCTCTTCCTTTTCAAAAACCGTCATGCCGAAGCCGGAAGGCTTGGAGTATGCCTGCTCCGAGGTGGAGAGAAGGGGCTCTATGGTGAGGGTGCTGCGATAGGATTCCAGCTCCGTCAGACCCTGGGACAGGGGCATCACCACATTGTAGTTGTTTTCCTCGTGGGCGGAGGTGATGGAGTGGGATTCCAGAAGGGGCAGCAGGTAGTGCTGGTAGCCCTGGACGCAGCGGCTGCTGTCTCCTTCTATGACGATGCCCTCCGCCGCCTGCAGGCCGTAGCCTTCCATGAAGGCGGCCAGCTCCGGCAGTTCTGTTTCCGTATAATTCGTGAGCAGCAGCAGGCGGCCGCCCCCGTCCAGATAATCCGTCACCTTCTCCAACTCGCCGGGGGAAATGTCCGAAGCGGGGGAGAGAAGCAGCAGGCAGTCCGCATCTTCGGGAACCGCTTCCTCCGTAAGGAGGTTCAGGCTGTGAAGCTCCATGTTCCGCTTTTCCACTTCTGAGGCCAGGGCTTCGGGGAGCCCGGCTTCTCCGTGGCCCGTCAGGGAATAAAGAATGGTCTCGCCTCCGTTGGCCACGTAGTCTATGGCGCTGGTGATCTGCCCCTCGCCGTCAAATTCCACGTCGGTGGTGCCGTAATAATAGTAGGCCATGTAGTCATAGACGTAGATGTCATAATAATCTATGGCCCTGCTCCTGGTCTCTCCCGCCACGATGACGCTGTTGGAGCTGAGCTCCGTGTCGGTGTATCCGGCGGCAAAGCCGGGATGGAGGACCGGGTCCACGGTTTCCACGGAAATGTGAGAGCTGAGGGAGGCGTAGCGCTCCAGAAGCTGGAGCAGGGTCTCGTCCTCATAGCCTGTTTCCGAAAGAAGATAGAGGGTCACGTCCTCTTCCAGGTTTTCCACGGTGGTTTCCGTCTGGTCCGAAAGGGTGTAGAGGCCGGAGGCGGAAAGGTCATATTGAGTGAGGCTGGCAGGCAGCATGCCCACCACCAGATTCACAGCCACCACCACAACGAGAGCGGCCACGCACAAAACGGCGCTGAAGCTGCCCTGACGGCTGCGGCGGCTGCGGAAGGCGGCGGCTATCTTTTTGCCGGTGTTCTTTTGTTCTTTCATTTTCGCCACCTCCTAACTCCATCTTCTCTTTTCCACTGCCTGCACGCTGAAAAACAGGAAGAGGAAAATGAGAGACAGATAATAGATTATAGCGGTGAGATCGAAGATCCGGTTGTATACGAAACGATCCAGGTAGGTGAAAAAGGCCAGGCTTTCCATCACCTTCAGGAAGGCCCCCGCAAAGAGGGCGGAGTCCAGCAGATAGACTGCCAGAAGGACCACCTCCAGGGCCGCCGCCGCTGTCAGGGACAGATAGCGGTTGCCGGTCATGACGTAGAGGAAAGCGGCGAAGATCAGCAGCAACGCCGTAAAGGCCAGGAAGGAGCCCAGGGCCGAGGAAGAGGCCAGGCTGGTGATGTTGGACATCATATAGGCCAGGATCAGCACCGCAAAGCTGAGAACGGCGGCAATGATCTGGTTTTCCGTCAGGGTGGAGATGAACAGCCCCACGGCGATCAGCGCACAGCCCATGAGGAAGAAAGCCAGTATGGAGCCGTAGCAGATGGCCAGGGAAAGGGTCCCGAACTGGCTCAGGATAAGGGGATAGGCGCAGAGGAAGGCCGAAGGGATGAGCAGTATGGTGACCATGGCCAGATATTTCCCGAGGATCACTCCGGTAACGGTGACCGGGCAGGTGAGGAGCAGCTGGTCTGTCTTCTGCCGCCTTTCCTCGGACATGGCCCGCATGGTGAGGATGGGGACCACTATGGTAAAGATGAAGCCCACGGCCCCCAGCACATATTCGAAGTTCACCATGGCTCCCCTGAAGTTGTAAGCCGTGGTGTAGACGCCTACGATGAGAAGGATGAAGGCGATGAAGATATAGCCGGTCATGTTGTTGAAATAGGAACGGACTTCCTTCTTATAGATCGCCGTCATGGTCCTTCACCTCCTTTTCACCGGTCTCTGCCGTTTCCGGGGACCCCGGGTCTGATCCCGCATTTTCCGTTTCCCCGGTCTCTGCGCCTCCGCTTTCCCGGGGCTCTGTGTCTTCTCCGCCGGAGTCTTCCTCCGTCAGCTCCAGGAACACGTCTTCCAGGCTCAGGCTGCGGGAGCTCATGGAGAGGAGGGGGAGACGGACCCGGGCCAGAGCGTAAAAGATATCCTCCCGCAGGTCCAGCTCCTGGGCGCATTCCACCTGGACCTGCACCGCTCCGGTTTCCCGGGCCTCCGAAAACCGGAGGCTTTCTATGCCGGCAAGCCCGGAAAGGGCGGCCCTGACCTCTTCCTCTGTCCCCCGCACTGTCAGGGAAAGGCTGTGGGCCCCTGACATGAGACGGCTGAGATTTTCAGGCGTGTCGCTGGCCATGAGTTTGCCGTGGGAGAGAATGAGGACGTGGTCGCAAACGGCGCTGACCTCGGAGAGGATGTGGCTGCTCAGGATGACGGTATGGGTCTTTCCCAGCTCCCGTATCAGCTCCCGTATCTAGATGATCTGTTTAGGGTCCAGGCCCACTGTGGGTTCTTCCAGGATCAGTATGTCGGGATAGACCAGCAGCGCCTGGGCCAGTCCCACCCGCTGCCGGTAACCCTTGGAAAGGTGGCGGATCAGCCGGTCCTTCACCTCTGTCACGCCGCAGGTATCCATGATCTCGTCCAGCTGTTCCTTTTGAAGCTCCCGGGGGACGCCCTTGAGCTCTGCGGCAAATTTCAGATATTCTCCCGGGGTCATGTCGGGATAGACGGGGGGCTGCTCCGGCAGATAGCCTATGCAGCGCCTGGCGGCCATGGGGTCTTCAAAAATGTCCACTCCGTCTATGAGGACTTGTCCGTCGGTGGCGGCCAGATAGCCGGTCATAATGTTCATGGTGGTGCTTTTCCCGGCGCCGTTGGGCCCTAAAAAGCCGTAGACGCCGCCGCCGTCCTCAATGCGGAAGCTGACGTGGTCCACGGCCATGTGGGGACCATAGGATTTCACCAGGTCCTTTACCTCTATCACTTGTACCTTCCCTCCCTGCTGTATAGCTGTATAAATGAATACTAAGACAATATATCAATAATAGGGGTTCTTTGTCAAATATACATGGAGAGAATGTGTCGTTCCGGTGAAGAAAATGTTATGAACAGGGCGCCAGGGGGGCGGTTTGCCGGTCTGTCCTCGTCCCAGAGAATTTTACGGCT
>JAUNBO010000087.1:0-5089 GCA_030527065.1 Bacillota bacterium
TACGCCATATGGGTAGCGGTGTAACATGATGAAAAGAATTATTTTAGCTTTAGCTATCTCCCTTGCACTCACCTCCGCCGCTTCCGCGGCGGAGGTGAGCCCTGTGCGGATAGCGATTATCGACACCGGCATTTCCCCTGCCGCCATCCCTGCGGAAAATCTCTCCGATGGGTACAACTACATACGCCCCCAGGACGGCACGGCCGATAAGATCGGCCACGGCACGGCCCTGGCCGGTCTTATCGTCGGCAATGAAGCGCTGGGGGTGGAGGGAGTCTGCCCGGAGGCGGTGCTTGTCCCGCTGGTCTGGTGCTCCATAGACGAAACCGGAAAAACGGTGAAGGGCAAGACGGATATGGCCGCACAGGCGATTTACGACGCCATCGATGTCTATGGCTGCGACATCATCAATCTCAGCTCCGGCAGCACCTCCGATTCCGCCTCCCTTCGCGAGGCAGCGGCGTACGCCGAGGAGAAAGGCGTATTGTTAGTGTCCTCCGCCGGAAATGACAATGAAACCGCTCCGGATGCTGTCTATTACCCCGGGGCCTACGAAAGCGTGCTCTGCGTTGGCTCCGCCGACGGGGACAGGCCGGCGGATTTTTCCCAGCGAAACGACACAGTAGACCTGCTGGCCCCGGGGACAAGTCTGCGTGTGCTTACCATCAAAGGTACCCGCATCCGGGGCGACGGTACCTCCTATTCCACAGCCATAGTCTCCGGTGTGGCGGCGAGACTGCTCACCGAGGATCCCGACCTGACAGCAGCGGAGCTGCGGGCTCTGCTGACCGGCGCCGCCCGGGACGTCGGGCCTGCCGGATATGATACGGATTCTGGCTGGGGCATCCTCGATCCCGACGCCGCCCTGGCCGCCCTCGCCGGCAACGGGGAAAAAGCGCCGGCTTTTTCCGATGCGTCTGAAGACGCATGGTATTATGAAAGCGTGAGATATGCCGTCAGCTGTGGCCCGTCGGGGACCCCGGCGTCCGCATTTTCCCCCAATGTGCCCTTTACCCGCCAGCAGACGTGGATGCTGTTGGTCCGGCATCTGAACAAATGATCCGGAAAAACAAACCAAATTGCTAACCAATGACGAATGGCCTTACAGCATTTAAACGCAGTAAGGCCATTTCCTTCAAACACCAAAGAAAAGCTTCAGGCCGCAGTTCAGATTTTATTCCCTCTCTTCCGCCGGCAGCTCCCGGTTCTTCTTTGCTTTGTACAACATACTTGACAATAATTCAATTTTTGTATATTATATTAGACATTACAAAGATGGCGGTGATCGGATGAGCAAAAAAGCGGCAATCATTATGCCCGGGACCAGAAAGATTCTTGAACAGATGGGCGAACAGATAAAGCTTGCCCGGCTTCGGAGGAAGCTGACAGGCGAGCTTGTAGCGGAGCGGGCCGGGATCAGCAGACAGACGCTCAACTCCATCGAAAAGGGCTCTTCCACAGTATCAATCGGCTCCTATGCAGCCGTTCTTCATGCCCTCAACGGTTTAGATTCCGATCTGCTTCTGCTCGCAAAGGATGATGAGCTTGGGCGAAAACTGCAGGATCTCCGGCTGCCCACAAGAAAACGAGCCCCCAGGAAAGGCGGAGCAAAATGACTCAAAACGAAAAAACGATATATGTCTATGAAAACTGGCTCACAGAGGCCCCGTCTCTGGTGGGGGTTCTGCGTTCTTCCTTGGTCAGAGGGACGGAAAGCTTCTCCTTCGAATATGCCCCCGAATGGTTGACTTCCCCAAACAGCTCTTTCACCCTCGATCCGGATCTTTCACTTTTCAGGGGACGACAATACACGCCGCTGAATAAGCGCCTTTTCGGGCTGTTTGCGGATTCCTGTCCTGACCGTTGGGGCAGACTCCTGATGACAAGAAAAGAAGCCATTGACGCCCGGAAGGAAAATCGTAAACCCCGCAAGCTGATGGACAGTGATTTTTTGCTCGGAGTTTATGATGAAGCCCGCATGGGTGCGTTGCGCTTCAGTACAGAAAAAGGCGGTGAATTTCTTTCAAATGAGAAAGCCTATGTCACCCCGCCCTGGGTAAATCTCCGCACTTTGGAAAACGCCTCGATGGCGTTTGAAAATGACGACAGCGGCCTGGACGAGCGGTGGCTCAGAGAACTCCTCGCTCCCGGCTCCTCTTTGGGCGGAGCAAGACCAAAGGCGACCGTCCAGGCCGCCGACGGCTCTTTGTGGATCGCAAAGTTCCCGTCCAGACACGATGAAAGCAACACCGGCGCATGGGAAAAGGTAGTCCACGATCTCGCCCGTATGTGTTCCCTCAATGTGCCGGAATCGACCCTCGAAACCTTTTCCGGGAGCGGCAGCACCTTCCTTGTAAAGCGATTTGATCGAAACGGGAAGAGGCGTATTCACTTTGCGTCAGCCATGACACTGCTGGGTAAAACGGACGGGGCGTCCGCAGCAGACGGCACAAGTTATCTGGATATAGCGGCGTTCATCCGTGCAAACGGCGCCGACCCAAAATGTGATCTCCTGGAGTTGTGGAAACGAGTCGTATTCAGCATGGCCGTCTCCAACACAGACGACCATCTCCGCAACCACGGTTTTCTTCTGACGCCAAAAGGCTGGAAACTTTCGCCGCTTTTCGATGTAAATCCCATTCCATTCGGAGACACGCTGTCCCTCAATATTACAGAGCTGGATAACCGCATCGATCCGGACCTCGCACTTGAGTCTGCAGAATTCTACGGTCTTACGGCCGCAGATGCAAAAAAACACCTGCGGGAGGTCGTCACAACGGTGCAGGAAAACTGGATAAGGATAGCCAAAATACATGGGCTGAGCAGCGGCGCAGCAGAATACATGCGTCCCGCATTTTCTCTTACCGTATAGGTCACAAATCAGATATGCGTCCCTTTCTCCCGTGGGCAAGCATTCTTTCATAAAAGCGCAGGCCGGGGACAGGAACACAGCCGCCATGAAAAACATCTGGTTTTTCAAATTTTCCCCTTTAAAAAAATAACCAAAACCCGCCAAAGCAAGAAATCATTACATCACATAGATTTGCCTCCGAAAGGTTAAATTATGACCGTAATAGGAGGTGAATCAAATGGCAACTATGAAGTCTAACGTAAATGCAAAGCCCGCTCTGGACAACATGAAAACTGAGATCGCCAACGAGCTGGGTCTTGCCAATTACCAGAACATGGACAAGGGTAATCTGACCGCTCGTCAGAACGGTTATGTTGGCGGTTATATGACCAAGAGACTGGTTGAGATGGCCGAGCAGCAGTTATCCGGCAGAGTCAATGGCTAACGAAAAAATTTGAAAGGCATACGCCTTCATTGAAACACAAAAAAGCAGGTCCGCGAAACTTTCTTCGCGGGCTTGCTTTTCTGCTTCGGTGTTGATACAATGGTAAAGGAAATTTTAAAAAAACGGAGACGCCCATGCGCATCATCACCGGCGAATTTAAAGGAAGACGCCTCTATCCTCCGGCGGACAGACGGGTACGCCCTACGTCAGATATGATAAAGGAAGCCCTGTTCAGCATGGTCGCCCCCTGGCTGGAAGGGGCGGTGGCAGTGGATCTGTTCACGGGCACAGGAAATCTGGGGCTGGAAGCCATCAGCCGGGGCGCCGGACTGGTGTACTTTGCGGATATAGACAGAGAGAGCATAAATCTGACAAAAAAAAACATCGCCCACTGCGGCGGAGAAGCCCGGGCCAGAGTGCTGCAATGCGATTGGGAGCGGGCCCTGGACCGCATTTCCGGCCCCGTGGACATTTTTTTCCTGGACCCGCCCTACGGCTCCGGCCTTCTGGAGCCCTGCCTCAGACGGATCGGCGAAAAAGGACTGCTGGCAGAGGACGGCGTCGTCGCCGCAGAGCACGGAGCGGACAAGCCCCTGCCGGAAGAATTCCCCGGCCTCAGCCTGGTGAAAAAACGAAAACACGGAACCATTTGCATTTCATTATATCAGACCAGAAAGGAATCGGACTCATGAAAAAGGTTTTATATGCAGGCACCTTCGATCCCATCACCAACGGGCATTTAGACCTGATAGAACGGGCTTCCAAGCTCTGCGATACTCTGGTGGTGGGAGTGATGGAAAACCAGGCCAAAAAGCCCTTCTTCACCACAGAAGAAAGAAGCGCCATGATAAAAGCCTGTACGGAGCATCTCCCCAACATAGAGGTAGATACCTTCGACGGGCTGCTGGCCCACTATGTGAAGCTTCACCACATAGACGCCGTCATCCGGGGCCTGCGGGCCTCCATGGATTTTGAATTTGAAATACAGATGGCCCAGATGAACGCCAGACTCTATAAAAAGGATGTGGAAACCATCTTCCTCATGACCAGCCCGGACTATTCCTTTGTCAGCTCCAGCATAGTGAAGGAAGTCTTTTCCCTCCACGGAGACATAGAAGGCCTGGTGCCGCCTGCGGTAATGGCGGAATTGAAGCGGAAATACAACAGATGAGCCCCGGCGGGGATTGGGAAAAAAGGAGGACAAACAAATGAAGGTTTTGGAATTGTTGGATGAAATCGAAGAGATCATCGATACTGCCGGCGGCTTCCCCCTGACGGGCAAGGTCCTGGTGGATTCCGGCGAGGTGCTGGAAATCGTAAAAGAGATACGCGTGGAGCTGCCGGAGGAGATCCAGCAGGCCCAGTGGATCAAGAACGAACGCCAGCGCATCCTGGACGAAGCAAAAAAGGAATATGAGACCATCCTGAAGGATGCGCGTCTCCAGGCTGAAGCTCTCATAGAAAACGACGACATTACGGTGAAGGCCAAGCAGCGGGCGGAAGAGATCCTCCGGGTGGCCACGGAAAATTCCAAGGCGCTGAAAATAGACGCCTACGATTATGTGGACAGCCTGATCTACAATTTCCAGGATAAGATGGAGCAGATGAACGCCACCTACTGCACGGAGATGTTCGAGACCCTTCAGAAAACCTTCGATCAGATCGGGTCTACCCTTTCCGAAAACCGCAGCGAAATAAAGGATCTGGTCTACAAAATCCAGATGGATCAGGAATAGCGGCCCCCTGCCGGACAGCAGCAGTCCTGCCGGCCCACAGCCCCGGAACAGAAGCCT
>JAUNBO010000087.1:5189-7722 GCA_030527065.1 Bacillota bacterium
ATTTTCCACGTTTTCAAAGGCTTTTTGTATCCTGGCCTTCAGGGCGGCATTTTCCTCCCGGGAAAGCCGGGGATCCTCCCGCAGGAGGCTTTCCGCCTCCTCCCTCACCGCTTTCAGGACCTTGATGTGTTTGGAAAGGTCCGCCACCCTCAATTCCGGCACGCCGTGCTGCCGCACCCCGAAAAATTCCCCCGGTCCCCGCAGTTCCAGGTCCTTTTCCGCAATGAGGAACCCGTCGGAAGTGCTTTCCAGTATCTTCGCCCTTTCCCGGGCCACTTCGCCGCCTCCCCGGGTCAGCAGCAGGCAGTAGGACTGCTCTGTCCCCCGCCCCACTCTGCCCCTCAGCTGATGAAGCTGAGCCAGGCCGAAGCGCTCGGCATTCTCCACCAGCATCACCGTAGCGTCGGGTACGTTTATGCCCACCTCTATCACCACGGTGGACACCAGCAGCCGGACTTCCTTTTTATAAAACGCTTCCATCACGGCGTCTTTTTCCCCGGAGCCCATGGCCCCGTGAAGAAGAGCGGGCCCGAATTCCCGGAAGCGCTCCGAAAGCTCATTGTAAAGAGAGACCGCAGACCGGGCCTCCACCAGATCGGAATCCTCTATCAGGGGCGCCACCACATAGACCTGCCGGCCCTTCTGAAGCTCCCTGTGCACCAGCGCATAGGCCTTCTCCCTGTCCTGCTCCTCCAGGGCCATGGTCTTTATCACCTGCCGGCCGGGAGGAAGCTCGTCTATGATCGAAATATCCAGATCTCCGTAGAGGATCACCGCCAGGGTCCTCGGGATGGGCGTGGCGGTCATCACCAGGGTATCCGGGGCCACCCCTTTGCCCGCCAGGATGCTTCTCTGCCGCACGCCGAAGCGGTGCTGCTCATCCGTCACCACCAGCCCCAGCTTATGGAAGACCACCTCCGGCTGCAGCACCGCATGGGTCCCGATGAGAAAATCCGTCTTTCCCGTTCTCAGCTCCTGAAGTATGCGCCGCCGTTCCCCGGCCCCCGTGGTCCCGGAAAGGAATTCCACGGAGATCCCCATGGGCGAAAAGTATTCCTTCAGCGTCTGGTAGTGCTGGGCCGCCAGCAATTCCGTAGGGGCCATCATCACCGCCTGGAAGCCGGAGCCCACCGCCTTGAAGGCGGCGGCGGCGGCCACCGCCGTCTTGCCGGAGCCCACGTCTCCCTGGACCAGCCGGTTCATGGCGTCGGGGCTTTCCATATCCTTCTCTATCTCTCCCAGCACCCGCTTCTGGGCCCGGGTCAGGGAAAAAGGCAGGCTCTCCGTAAACTCCTCCATGGAAACATCCCGGGAGAAGGCCACGCCCTTTCCCGTTTTTCGTGTAGCGTTCCGGATCAGAAAAAGCCCCGTCTGCAAAAGAAAAAGCTCGTCGAAAATCAGACGGTAGCGAGCCTCCTTCAGCTTTTGGGGGTCCTGGGGAAAATGGATGTTCCTCACGGCATAGGAAAGCCCGCAGAGCCGGTTCCTTTCCACGGTCCGGGGCGGCAGATACTCTTCCAGCGCCTCCGCCAGCCCCAGCACGTCGCCCACCCACCTGCGAAAATCCATCTGCGAGAGCCCTGCCGTCAGCGGATACACGGGCAGGATGCCTCCGCCGGAAGCCTCTTCCCGGGAAAGATCCGGATGGACCATCTGGAGCCGTCCGCCCCGGGCGGCGACCTTCCCGTAAAAATGGTAGTTCTTTTCTTTGCTCAGGGTCTTTTCCAGATAAGCGGCGTTGAAAAAAATCATTTCTATGCCGCCGCTTTCGTCCTCCACAAGGAGGCGGAGGCTTCTTTTCCCTCTGCCGAGATAGGGGCCCTTCACCATCAGGACGATCCTGCCGGACACCAGGGCCGTTTCCCCTTCCTTCAGGTCGGCGATCCTGCGAAGCTCCCGGCGGTCTTCATAGTTTCGGGGAAAATAATAAAGGAGATCCTCAATGCTGCGGATCCTCAGCTTTTCCAGGGCGGAGGCCTTCTTCGGCCCCACTCCCCGGAGCAGCTGTACGCTGTCGGAGAGTTCCATCAGCCCCTCACCTCTATGTTCCTTCTGGTCATCTGCTTGGACAGGAGCCCCGCCACCACCACGGCGGTGCTGTTCACCTCTATGCCTGTATATTTCTCAATGTTTTCCTTTATATCTATGATGAGCTGCTCCGTTACCATGCTGATGCTGGTGCCAAAGCGAATGACTATATTCAACCGGATATCCAGGCCCTGCTTTCCCATTTCCAGCTCTATGAAGCTGCCCTCTCCTACGCCCACCAGCCTCATGCCGGGGCCCAGCAGCTTCCCCTTGGCGTTGGAGATCAGCACCTTGCCCTGAAACTGCTCCACCACCTCTATGATGATGCGGGTGATCACGTCCCGGCCGATCCCGATACTGCCCTCTTCTGTTTTCATCTGATACAGCATGCCGCCGTCCTCCTCGCCTCTGCTGAATCTATTTTAACACAGGCAAAAAAAAGAATCCATACGCACATGAACTTTTCCCCTTTGAACGCCAGATATATCAAAGGAGCGCCAGGGGG
>JAUNBO010000088.1 GCA_030527065.1 Bacillota bacterium
ATCGATATTTACTATATTATACTGGTGATCCCCTGCATCATTCTGGTCCTCTGGGCCCAGATAAAGGTGAAAACCACCTTCAGAAAATATTCCCGGATGCAGAGCCGGCGGGGGCTGACAGGAGCCCAGGCCGCCCAGCGGGTGCTCCGGGCAGGAGGCGTCACAGACGTGCGGATAGAATGGGTGGGAGGGACCCTGACAGACCATTTCGATCCCCGGACCAAGGTGATACGCCTTTCAGACAGCGTATACGGGGCCACCACCGTGGCGGCGGCGGGAGTGGCGGCCCACGAAGCGGGCCATGCGGTCCAGTATGCGGAAAACTACCTGCCGGTAAAGATCCGCAGCGCCATCATCCCCATCACCAACCTGGGCTCCAACCTGGCCTGGCCCGTCATCTTCCTGGGCCTCATTCTGAACTTCCCCTCCCTCTTCGGCATAGGCATCCTGCTCTTTGCCCTGGTGGCGGTATTCCAGCTGGTCACCCTGCCGGTGGAATTCAACGCCTCCCGCCGGGCCGTGGCAGCCCTTTCCGACGGCGGCCTTCTGGACGAGGATGAGCTCCGGGGAGCCCGAAAGACCCTCAGCGCCGCCGCCCTCACCTATGTGGCGGCCCTGGCCCTGTCCGTGGCCGAGCTGCTCCGGCTCCTGCTGATCTTCGGCGGGCGGCGGGATTAGTACGGCGGTTTCCGGACTTCACAGCCCCAGAGAGCTTTTCAGAAGCCGCAATGCGGCTTCTTTGTTTTCCCTGGACAGGACCCCCAGGGAAGCCATGATGTAATCGTTGTCCACCAGGAGACGGGCGTCGGGAGAGGGAAAGAGGAGAAGGCCCGTTTCGTTGTGGGCGGCAATGGCCCCCATCAGCTCCAGGCGGCGGGGCAGGCGGGTAAGGGCCCCGCCGGTCCCCACTATGGTCTTTACCTGAGTCAGGTCCTTGCCTTCCGCCAGAGTGCTGCGGCCCGAAGGGCCGTAGACATAGCGGATGCGGCCTGCGTGGCGCTCCGTGGCCTTCAGGACGGCTTCCAGGGTGAGCCGTTCCACAAACCGGATCTCTTCCGGGGTCCCGGGCACGGCTTTGTAGGAGTCCATCACCTGGGCCAGATCCAGCTCCAGCTCGGCGGCCAGCTTTTCCCTGCCGATGATGTTGACGATGTTCTCCATATTCACATAGACCCCCAGGTCCCCTTCCACGGTGCGCTTTGCCATGGGCTCCGGCTGAACGGAGATCCGGGAAATCTCTTCCGACCCTTCGGTGACCGAATGCAGGTCCGTGGTGGCGCCGCCCACATCCAGGACCATCAGGTCCCCCAGAGCCTCATAGAGAAGCCGGGCGCTTTCCATCACTGCGCCGGGAGTGGGAATGATGGGCCCGTTCACCAGGTCCCGGACATGCTCCATGCCGGGGGCCCCGGTGATGTGCTCTTCAAAAGCGGCCTGGATCACCTTCCGGGCAGGCTCCACGTTGAGCTGGTCTATCTTGGGATAGACGTTTTCCACCAGATAAAGGGGGGCCGGAGCGTCCCGGAAGATCAGCTCCATTTCCTCCCGGTTTTCCAGGTTTCCCGCATAAATAACAGGGGTGGGGAGCTCCAGGCTCCGGATGAGCTCTGCATTGAAGAGCGCCGTGTCCCGCTCCCCGTGATCCACCCCTCCGGCAATCATGATGAGATTGGGGCCGATCTCCCGGAGGCGGGCCAGGTCCGTCCGGCGCAGGCGCCCGGCAGTGACCTGGTGGATGATGGCCCCTGCGCCCAGAGCGGCCTCCCGGGCCGCTCTGGCGGTCATGTCGTAGACAAGACCGTGGACGGTCATCTTCAGGCCGCCGGCGGCGCTGGAGGTGGCCAGCATCTTCCCGTACTCAACGGAAGCCACGCCCTTCCTCCGGCACAGGTCCTCTATGGCCCCCCGGAGCCCTATCCGCACGTCCCCTTCCAGAACAGAGGTGGGCGCCTGGCCCTGCCCCCAGAACTCCGGGGCAGGGCCTTCCACCCTGTGGAACGCATTCACCAGAGTGGTGGTGGAGCCGATCTCCGCCACCAGAACGTCGATTTTCATGCCGCTCTCCTCACTTGCCCAAGCGCCCCGCAGCCGGGCCGGCCGCCGGCGCCGCCCTTCACTCTTCGCCTCTCCTGCGCCGCCGTTCCTCCACCAGGAAGGTGGCCACATCTATGCCGTGGCTGTTCCTTCCAAAGCCTGCGTCCATGCCCTGCTTCACCGCAGTTTCCGGCACCACCTGAGTGCCTCCGGCACAGATGATCACCCGGTCCCGGACGCCCTTCTCCACCGCCAGCTCATGGATGCGCTTCATGTTCTTGTAATGGATGTCGTCATGGCTGATGATGGTGGAGGCCAGGATCACCTCCGCATCCAGCTCCACCGCCGCATCCACCAGCTTTTCCACCGGCACGGAGGTCCCCAGATAATGGACCTCTATGCCAAAGCGTTCTATGCCCCCGTGCTTGATGTCTATGATCTCCCGCAGGCCCACGGAATGTTCGTCCTCCCCCACGGTGCCGCAGACCACCCGCATGGGATGGGCGGCGATCTCCTGGCGTATCTCCTCGTCAGACAGGACGTGAGGCTCCGGCGGGATCACCAGCGCGTTCAGGTCCACATCGAAGCCCAGCTTGCCCTTCAGCTCTATGCGGGTCCCCTCCGCCTCCTGCATCACTTCCCGGTTGATGACCTCCGGCTCCAGCAAATTCATGCCCCTGGCAAACTCTATGGCCGCCACCTCCGCCACCCGCCGGTTGGCGGGAATGAACAGATTGAGCATCACCGTGCCGTCGGCCATCCATTCCATCTCCGGCTTCAGCAGATTTGTGTTCCGATACTTTTTCGTTTCCTCCAGCCGGGTGTTCACGTTATCCACCTCGTCCAGTTCGTCGATGTAAACGATTTTAGAGGGGTCCTCAAAGGTGCAGCCCCCGATGAGCCGGGCGGGGTCCTCTGCGGCCGAAGGGTCGTACTGGGCCACGTTGTTGTACCCGAAATGGGCGGTGACCGGCGCGAAATAATCCGGATCCCGCTCAAAGACCGTGCCCAGGCCCACGCCGCCGTCGGACTTCCGGGCAATGCCGTCGCCGTTGCGCTCAGGATAGCAGCCCGAGTCCACAAAGAAGCCTTCCTCCACCGCCTTGAAATACCCGCCGCATTCCACAATTTCTTCCATGAACAGGCAGGCCCGTTCCTTGATCTCCCGGACCTTTTCCGGCAGGGGGCCGTCCTTTTTCAGCTCCACCATATCCATGAGGCCGTCCAGGCCCACCAGAGTCTGCCGGGCCGTGTCGCAGGCTTCTATATTATAGATGTGCCAGGGCACGTTCCGGCCCTCGTCCGGGGTGATGGTGGACTGGATGTCCGCCCGGGTCAGCTTGGACACCAGCATGTTCAGAACATGGGTCACCGTAGCCTCTCTGGAAGAGGCCTCCATGTATTTGGTATTCATCTGGGCCCTCATGCGGTAGCGGTCGCAGAAATCCCGCAGGGCCACGGCATAGGGCAGGTCCATGAACACGCAGGGGGCCGGCGGCGCCGTAGGCGGCACCGTGGACAGGCAGATGTTCCCCGCCTCTATCCCGGCCTTTTCCGAAAAAAGGCTGTTGATGGCGTGCTGGACGATGAGCTCCGGCATCACCTTCCACGCCTCCCGGGCCGTGGCGTTGGCGTTATGAGCCCCGTCTATCTGGGCCATTCCCGCCCAGGCCAGTATTTTCTTGGATTCACAGGCGTCCACAAAGGAGCGGAACATATTGATGTTCCTGTAAAGCACGTTGTACTGGGGGTCCTGATGGGCCCCGTTGATCCCTTCCTCGGCGAACATCACCGCCACCTCCGGCCCCGCCACGCCGGACACATAGGAATGGTAATTGATGGGACGGCCCACTTCCTCTTCAATGAGGTCCAGAGCCTTCCGCTGGGCCCGGACCTGCTTCCGGGTGATGGGAACGCCGCCGACCCCCTGAGGCGTCCCTTCGATAAGGCCGTCCATATGGGACTGGCCTGCGGTCCGTATCACCATGATGTGGTCCGCCCCGTGCCAGGCCGCCATCCTCATCCGCCGCACATCGTCCTCAAAGCGCCCGGAGGCGATCTCCGTGGTGATGACGGGGGCGGGCTGGGGGTCTATCCAGTCGAAATATTTGGAAGAGGGCAGGCCCACGCTTTGCTTCAGGGGACTGGTGGCGTCCCGGTAAGTGAAGGGCCCCATTTCCAGCCCCGGCGACGGGGTCCGCCAGGTCCAGCCCCGCCGTTTGGGCCGGTACTGGTCCAGGTCTTTCAAAAGATTCTCCACGTTCAGCTTTTCATTGGGCTGCAATTTCATTTCCGTCATTTTCCCTCACCTTCCTTCCGAAACAGGGCTGCGGCCTCGTCCCAGCACCTGCCCTCCGCCAGAAGGCTTCCCGCTTCCTTCACGGAAATGCTCTTGGCCTTTGCCAGCTTATACACCACATGGCCGGCGCCCTTTCCCAAAAGCCCCCGGTCTATGCAGCCCTCCACGATGGGCTTGGTCTCCAGAGACGAAATGCCCATGCGCAGAAGGACGGAGCGCTCTATGGAAGGGCTGGTGTTTTTTCTGCCCAGCTCCAGGAGCGGGTCCACCACCTGTCCCGTCAGGCTCCAGAAATATTCGTAAAGCTCCCCGTCGCTCATGGCGGCCAGGTGCTTTCTCCTTTCGGCAAAATCGTCCTGCCTTCTCATCTTTCCTCCTCCTTCTCCTGCAAGGCCTTCTCCACAAATTCCCGGCAGGTCTTTGTTTCCTCCGCCAGGAAGGCCATGTCCTCTTCCGTGGGAACGCCCTTGCAGGCCTGTACCGCCGTCCTGATCAGCGAACGCCGCAGTTTATCCAGATCCACATCCTTTGCCCGGATCAGCGAGGGATGGGAAGGAAGGATGATGTTCCTCCCCGGGACCTCTTCAGCCGGGTCGCCGAAGCGGACCTCTATGCCGTTTTGCCGGGCAAAGGTGAGCTGGGGCTGATGGTGCTTCCCCGCCCCGGTGTATTCCGTTTCCTGGACCACTATGGTCTGGTCCTCCGGCATTTCCCGGGCAATGGCAAAGGCCGCCGCCAGCGAGGTGTTCCCCGCCGGGCCCTTCTCCAGCCCCTCCAGGCTGGCCAGAGCCTCCGTAATGTAGAACACATCGCCCTGAGTGATGGTGACATACCGGTCCATGTAGCGCAGGGGACGGGCCGCAGAGCGGGGGACGTCGGAGCGGTCCGGCCAGACGGCGAAGGGCACGCCGAAGCCCGTGTGCCCCGTGGTGAAGGATTTGCGGTTGAACTGGTCGTCCGAGGCCATATGCAGCCCTGAAAGATCCACGCTGGCGCCTACTACGAGGCTTTCCGCCCCCGCCTTTTTCAGGCCCCGGGCGGTGCCGGTGAGATTGCCTCCCCCTGCATTGGTGCAGATCACCACGTCCGGGTCCTTCCCCAGCCGCTCCCGGAACTGCATGGCGATCTCGTAGCCCAGGGTTTCCACTCCGGCAATGCCGAAGGGCGTATACAGGGAAGCGTTGAAAAATCCCGTTTCCTCTAACAGCAGCAGGAACTTGTAAAAGAGCTCCGGCCCCACGCTGAGCTGGACCACCTCCGCTCCCAGAGCCTCGCACTTCCGGGCCTTTTCGATGATCTCCGGCTGGCCCACGCCTCTGGAATCGTAGCATTCCTGCACCACTATGCACTTCAGCCCCGCCATGGCCGCCTGAGAAGCCACTCCTGCGCCGTAGTTGCCGCTGGTGGCGGTGACCACGCCGGGAAAGCCCAGCCGTTTGGCGTGATAAACGGAATTGGCGGCCCGCCGGGCCTTGAAGCTGCCGGAAGGATTGGCGGCCTCATCCTTGATGAAGATCCTGGCCCCATATCCGGGCTTTGCGCATTTCCGGGCCAGGGCCGTCAGGTTCCGCAGTTCCAGGATGGGAGTGTCCCCCACATGGACCTGCCGCTGAATGCTCTGCATCTCCGCCAGGGTGTACCCCGTTTCCTTCATCATGCGCTCATAATCGAAGGCGATGGAGCCGCTTTCAAATGCGGAAAAGTCTATGCCTATGGCCTTCTTCATGATCTCGCCCTTCCGGGCCATCACGGAAGCGTAATCGTTTTTCATTTCCCGTCACCTCCGAAGGTGAGCTCCCGCACCTGGCGGCTAATCTCCAGGAGCTCCGGGACAAATTCCCCGTAATCATGCCGGTAGCAGGGGTTTTCCCCAAGGAGCGTCCCGGTTTCCCTGCGGCCGGTGACGGTGACGATCTCCACCTCCTGGCCCGGTTCTCCATCCTGCTGTAAATAGCCCTTGCACCACATTTCCAGGGGGACCTTCGCCGTGTCCTCCGGCACCTGGGGCGCCCTCTCGCCGGGCTTCAATATCACCTTGTGGATCTGCACCCACTGTCCTTTCTTCACCATTTCTTTCCCTCTCCATTCTCTTCACTGTGCCCTGGACGGTCCGGGGCGGCCCCGCTGCTCCCGCCGGGCTCCCATCGTTATTTGACGATCTTTGCTTCCTCGCAGATATGGTTCCGCATATCGTCCATGATGGCCCGGGGCACCGGCAGGGTGATCATGGTGTGAAGGCCCGGCCTGGCGTTGATGATCTGGGGGATCATGTTGACGCACATGGCGATGGTGCCAATGCCCCCCGGGACCTCGGGAGAATTGACCATATTGATGTCGGGGGTCCCCTTGATGATGACGTAATCCCCGGTGGACACTCCCACCTGCTCCGGCTCTATCTGCTGGGGGTGGAGCATTTCTATGAGGAGCTGGCCGTCCCTGTAGCCGAAGCCCTTCATGGAGCAGCCCGCCACATCTCCGGCCTTGGCGAATCCATAGGGGGATTTTCTGTCCACGTCGGTGACGATGGGCTCCATGGAGGTGGTGATCTTATCTATGGGCCAGCCGATGGCGTCTCCTATCATGCGGATGGATTCGGCGAAGCCCACATGGCCGGACAGCCTGCCGGTTTCCACGCCCTTTTTGAATTCCTCCACGGTGATGCCTATGCCCTGTTCCTCCATGACGGCGGGGCCGAAGGGCGAAAGGCTGTTGACCCGCTTGGAAACGATGTGCTCCACCTCTTCACAGCAGCCTGTCATGAGAACCACCAGCAGGTCCATGATGAGGCCCGGGTTGATGCCCGTTCCCAGGACGGATACGCCGTTGGCCTTGGCGATCTCATCCAGCTTTGCCGCAAGTTCAGGCTCCTGGGCCTGGGGATAGGCCATTTCCTCTGCGCTGGTGATGCAGTTGATCTTCTTTTCCAGAATGAACTTGATCCGGTCAAAGGCCTTGGCGGTGAAGGAATCGGTGCAGAGCAGCACCACGTCCGCCGCCTTCTCGGTGATGACCTCTTCCGGGGAGCGGATGATGACGTCGGGCCTGTCGCCTCTGGGGGTGGAAAGGAACTCATACATGCTCTTTCCCTGCTTCCCGGGCCTTCCGGCCACTCCTACGATCTCCACGCCTTTCTTTTTCAGAAGCATGTCGGCCATGCCGCTGCCCATGGCGCCCAGTCCCCAGATGATTACTTTTACTTCCTTCATTTTTTTCTCCTCCTCGTCGAAGCTTTTTATAAAAAGGATTTCTCACTATTTTATACATTATGTATAAGCAACTCCCGTGCCACAAAAAAGGGCATTGAAAAACCGCCATTTTAAGAAAATGACGGTGAAAAAACACTCTTATTGTGCAAAACCATTTGCGCTTAC
>JAUNBO010000089.1:0-1683 GCA_030527065.1 Bacillota bacterium
CTTTCGTATTCCACGGCCCCGTCTATCACGGTCATATCCACCTTCACCTCGTTGAGGCGCTCCGGCGGCAGGGACAGCACGTCCTCCGACAGCACCACCAGGTCCGCCAGCTTCCCCGGCTCAATGCTGCCCTTTATCTCCTCTTCATACGCCGCATAAGCGCTGTTGTAGGTGGCGCAGCGGAAGGCCTCCATGACGCCGATGCACTGGGTACGGTCCAGCTGCACGCCCTGATTTCGGTCAAAGCGGTTCACCGCCCCGTCTATGAGGGCCATGCCCACAGGCCCCGAAGGGTAATCGCTGGCCAGGGATACCATGATACCGGCGTCCAGCATGCTCCTGAGGGCTATGGTATACTTCATGCGCTCCCCGTAGAAGCGGGCGTAATTGGCGCCGATGGCGGTGAGCATCCCCGCATTCAGAGTGGGGCAGATGTTCATCTTCGCCATGCGGTCTATCAGGTCCTGATCCACTATGGTGCAGTGCTCTATGCGGTGACGCAGGTCCGGCCTGGGATTTCCGGCAAAGGCCTTCTCGTAGCCCTCCACCATGAACTCCACCGCCAGGTCCCCTATGGCGTGGGCCGTGGCCTGGCATTCGGCCTTGTTGATGGCGGCGATGTATTCCGCCACCTCTTCCCGCTCCCAGCCCCGCTCTCTCGGGAGAAAAGGGTCGTGAGAATAGGGCTCCCGGGTGGCGCAGGAGGGAGCGCCGGAGCCGCCGTCTATCATGAACTTGCAGCCCCCTATTTTGAAATGCTCATCCCCCAGGCCGCTCATGAGGCCCAGGGCCATATAATGATCGTTGTCCTCTTTGGAATAAGGCTTGCCGAAAATGCTGTGGAGCATCATGTAGCTGCGGACCTTGAAGGTCCCCTGACGGCAAAGCTTCTGCATGATGTGGTAAGAGGGCTTATCGCATTCGCCGCAGTCGTGTATGGAGGTGATGCCGTTTTCCAGAGCCACCCGGTGGGATTTCATGGCGGCCCGGGCCTGCTGCTCCTCCGTGTAGTCCACCTGGCCCCACAGCCAGAAATGGGTGTGACCCCGGACCATGCCCGTCAGCTTCCCGTCCACCACTTCCACCTCGTCCGGCGGAAATTTGGCCGCATCCTCCGGCCCAAATACTCCCAGCACCTCCAGGGCCTTGCTGTTGTACATGCAGATGTGGCCGCCGCCGTGCATGCAGTGGACCGGGTTTTCAGGAGCGGCGGCGTCCAATTCCGCAAGGGTGGGATGCCGCTTTTCAGGCAGCAGCAGGGGCTCGTAGCCCATCATGGAAACCCACTGTCCCGGCTTCTTCATGGCCGCCGCCTGCCGCACCAGCCCCAGAAGCTCCTCCAGGCTTTTGCAGTTGGCATAGGTGGTGTCTATCATGGCGGAATCCAGTTCTCTGCCGATGAGCCCCGCCAGGATGGGATGGAAATGGCTGTCTATGAAGCCCGGGATGAGGGTCCTGCCCCCCAGGTCTATCACCCTGGTCCCGGCGTCGCTTATCTGCTCCAGCTCCCCGTCGCCGCCTGCAAAGACGATGCGGTTCCCCTTCACAGCCACCGCCTGGACCACCCGGTCCTCCCGGTCCATGGTCAGCACTCTTCCGTTTTTAAATGCCAGATCCGCATAAGAAAAATCAAAACCCATGTCTTCTCCCTCTCTTCCGTTCTCTCATTCTTCCGTTCTTCCG
>JAUNBO010000089.1:1783-7692 GCA_030527065.1 Bacillota bacterium
CCGCCGGGCGCAGCTTTATAAAAGGCGGGGCCTCCGGCCCCGCCTTCCCCTTCGTTCTCAGGTCATATCCCCAGGTAAGCCTTCTTCACCTCTTCGCTGTTCAGGAGCTCCCGCCCCTGCCCTTCCATGATGATGCGTCCGTTTTCCAGCACATAGGCCCGGTCCGCCAGCTTCAGGGATTGCCTTACGTTTTGCTCCACCAGAAGAATGGTGGTGCCCTCATCCCGGATGTTCCGGATCAGGCCCATGATCTCCTGGACCACGATGGGCGCCAGGCCCAGAGAGGGTTCGTCCAGCATCAGCAGGACGGGGTTGGCCATAAGCCCCCTCCCTATGGCGCACATCTGCGCCTCGCCGCCGGAAAGAGACCCCGCCAGCTGGCGCTCCCTCTCCTTCAGCCGGGGCAGGATGGAGTAGACAAATTCCAGCCGTTCCTTCTTGCTGGCCCGGCTCCTCTTGCTGAAGGCCCCCAGCTCCAGGTTTTCCTTCACCGTCAGGCCCGGGAAGAGCAGCCGCCCCTCCGGACATTGCACCAGGCCCATATCCACTATCTTGTCCGGCTTCATTTTCTCTATCCGGGTCCCGTTGAATTCCACCTGGCCGTCAAAGCTTTTCAGCGTGCGGGAAACACAGGAAAGCAGGGTGGATTTTCCCGCCGCATTGGCTCCTATGATGGTAACGATCTCCCCCTGCTCCACCTGTAGGGACACATCCTTCAGCACCTGCACTTCTCCGTAAAAAGAGTTGATATTGGAAATTTTAAGCATGTTCCTCCTCCTCTTCTACGCCGAAATACGCCTCTATGACGTGAGGGTCTTCGCTGATGGCCTTGGGAGTCCCCTCGGCGATCTTCTTTCCGAAGCTCAGCACGATGATCTCGTCGGAAATGTTCATGATGGCTTCCATGATGTGTTCTATTATGATGATGGTGATGCCGGAAGCGTTCATGGAGCGGATGATTTCCAGCATCTCATAAACCTCCGTGGTGGTGAGCCCCGCCATCACCTCGTCCAGGAGCAGCAGCTTGGGTCTGGTGGAAAGGGCCTTGGCCACCTCCAGCTTCTTCCGCTCTCCCAGATTCAGGTACTTGGCCACGATGTCCTTCTTGTGGTCCAGCTTCACCGTTTCAAGAGCCTGGGAAGCGATTTCCCGGGCTTCCTTGTAGTCGTTGGTCTTGCAGAAGGAACCCACCATGGCGTTCTGCAGGGCAGTCATGTTGCCGAAGGGCTGCACGATCTGATAGCTCCTGGAAATGCCCATCCGGGCCACCATAAAGGATTTCTTCCCCGTAATGTCCTGACCATCGAAGACCACCTTTCCCGATGTGAGTGGAAGGGTGCCGTTGATGCAGTTGAACAGCGTAGTCTTGCCGGCGCCGTTGGGGCCTATGAGGCCCAGGATCTTCCCCTCTTCCAGAGTGAAGGAAACATCGTCCACCGCCGCCAGACCTCCGAATTTCTTGGTCACGTTATCTACCGTCAGCAGCATCGTCCCCGCCTCCTTCCTCTTCTTTCTTCATGGCCCGGGCCCTCCGCTTGTTCATGGCTCCCCGGATGCTGAGCAATATCCCGTCGGGCCGGTAAAGCAGGATGCCTATGAGGATCAGGCCCAGGATCATCTGATGGAGGCCGCTGACGCCGGTGATGGCGCCCCGGAGCAGGTTGGTGGCCGGCACCAGGATGAAGGCGCCCAGCATGGGGCCGAAGGCGGTGCCCATGCCGCCGGCTATGGCATAGAGGATAAAATTCACCGAATAGGCCAGGCTCATGATGGTAGAGGGCTCTATGAACCGCACATACTGAACGAACAGAGCGCCGCCTATGGAGGTCAGCATGGCGCTGAGCACATAGGCGATGAGCATGGTCTTGGTGGAGTTCACCCCCAGGTTTTCCGCCGCCTGCTGGTTTTCCCCCACGGCGATGAGGCCGTAGCCCAGCTTGGATTTCTCCAGCCTGGTGCAGATGAAGATCACCAGGATCATGTAGCCCCAGATGATGAGGGCATAGGGGATCTTGCCGGCAAAGACCAGATTCGCAAAGCCGGGATCGTAGGGCACCTGCACCCCCAGAGAACCGTTGGTGACGTTTTTCGCCGTGATGGCCACGGTCTTCATGATCTCCGCAAAGGCGATGGTGGAAAGGACGAAGAAGGTCCCTTTCAGCCGCAGGGTGGTGCCGCCGATGATCAGCGCCGCCGTCCCGGAAATGATGCAGCCCACCACCATGCCCACCCAGGGGGTGATGCCGAAGTTGATGGAGAGCAGGGAGGCGCTGTAGGCGCCCATGCCCATGAAAGCGGCGTGGCCGATGGACAGCCGCCCGCAATAACCGCTGTAGAGGTTCCAGGAGCTGGAAAGGCCCGCCCACAGGAACGTCAGGATGATGATGTCCTGATAATACCGGTTATCTATGGCAAAGGGCAGAATAAGCGAAGCAAAAGCGATGATCCAGAGAACGGAGTTCTCTTTCTTTAACAGATTCTTCAACATACCGCTCCCCCCTTTCTAACCCTTATGCCCAAAGAGGCCCGTGGGCTTGAACACCAGGACCAGGATGAACAACAGGAAATATGCCGCCTGTTGGAAAGCGGAACCAATATAGTAACCTGCAAGGCTCTCCACCACGCCTATGAGAAGGCCGCCGAAAATGGCCCCGGGCACGCTGGAAAGCCCCCCGATGACCACCACGATGAAGCAGAGAGTGCAGAAGCTGTTGCCGATGGTAGGATAGGCCGGATAAATGGGCGAGAGCAGCAGGCCGGCCAGCCCCACCAGCACTGTGCCTATGACGAAGGCCATGCAGTAGGTCCGGCTCAGATTGATGCCCATGAGCTGGGCCGCCTTGCCGTTTTGCGCCACCGCCCGCATGGATGCGCCCGTGTAGGTTTTCTGAAGGAAATAATAAAGTATGATGGATGCCACTATGGCCACGGCAAAGCCGATCACCTTGGCCGTACCCAGATGCAGAAAACCGATGTCTATGGTGCTGTTGGTGACCTCCACGCGGATGTTCCGGTAATCCGCCCGCCACAGCATCAGCGCCAGATTCTGCAGCACCATGGAAAGCCCCAGGGTGAGAAGCATCTGTATGGAGTGGCTGGATTCCAGCACCCGCTCCATCAGCAGCTTATAGGTGAGATAGCCCAGCACCGCCATGATGACCAGATTCAAAAGCATGGATTCATAGGGGACCAGGCCCAGAAGGCTGAAAAACCAATACGCTATGTACATGGCCAGCATCAGGTAATCCCCGTGGGCGAAGTTCACAAGGCCCACGATGCCGAAGATCAGCGTCAGTCCCACGCTGGCCAGGGCATAGATCCCGCCGGAAAGCAGGCCGGAAATCAAAACCTGGATGAGTTGTTCCATATTGTGTATCTCCTTTACAGGCGGCCCCGCAGCGCACAGACGCTGCGGGGCGCACCGGTTTCCGTTTTTTAATTCAGCTCAACACAAGCAGGTATTAGTAGTGAGCATAGGGGAGAGGCACATTGATGGCGTCGCCGTTCTTCAGCAGTTCGGGAGCCACTGTGACCACTTCCAGATTCTGCCACTGATTGATGTTGGCGGAAGCGGCATAGTTCTGGCCGTCCTCGCCGATGTCCCAGCCAAAGCCCAGAGTGGTCATATCCAGTTTCACGGAGATGGCGGCCTCTCTGATGGAATCGGGATCGTCCAGATCCGCAGCCTGGGAAAGGATGTCGTTCATGAAGGTGTATGCCCCTGCAAAGGCAGCCTCGGCCGCGATGGGCACGTTGGCAAGGTCCGCATTCTCGGACAGCCCCAGCCAATCGGCTCTGAAGCTCTCCACCACGCCGTCCAGGCCGTAAGGCTCAAAGACGGACAGAGGCAGGTTGGTGGGCATATCCGTGCAGAACATGCCATCGGAGACGTCTGCGCCCACGGTGCTGGCGAAGGCCGGGTCCGTGGTGCCGGCGCCGGTGCCCATGAAGACCTTGGGCATGGCCTGCTGTGCGTTCAGGGTATCCACCAGCAGGATGGCGTCGTTTACATAGCATACGGAAAGGAGCACGTCCGGCTGGGCTTCCTTGATGCCCAGGACCATGGCGGTCATGTCCGTGGTGGTGGCTGCATATTCGCTCTCATAGACGATCTGGCAGCCGTACTCTTCCAGGACCTCGGCAGCGCCGACGGCCACGGAAAGACCGTAGCTGGAATCCTCGTGGACGATGGCCACTTTCAGATCGGCTGCGGCGATGCCCAGGGTATCGGCCACTGTGGTGGCTACATACTCGGCGCCGGTGCCGCCTCTCAGGCCGCCCTTGTCCAGGATTCTGAATACATACTGATAACCGGAGTCTGTGAGGGTGTCCACGATGCCGCCGGATTCCACCAGGATGACCCCGGCAGGATCGGTGACGCCGGCGATGGCCAGAGCGTTGCCGCTGGCCAGGGAGCCAAAGACTACCTTTACGCCTTCGTTGTCCACCAGACGGCTGGCCTCGGTGGTAGCCGCCGTGGCGTCGGGAGCGTCGGCGGTGACCAGCTCCACGGTGCGTCCCTGGATGCCGCCGGCTTCATTGATGTAGTCCACGGCGATCTGCACCGCCTGAAGGCAGCGGTTCCCCAGCAGGGCGTTGCCGCCGGACAGGGGATAGATGGCGCCTACCTTAAAGGTTTCGCTGCTGACTTCTTCCCCTTCTCCTTCGCCTTCCACAGTTCCTTCTTCTCCGCCGCCGCAGGCTGCAAAGCAGCTCAGGGCCAGCGCCAGAATCAGTAAGAGTGCTAAAAACTTCTTCATTTTTCTCCTCCTTTTTACCATGAAGTCCCTCCCTTTGTGGCGGGACTCCCTGATTCCTTATATCAGCACGACGCCGCTTTTTTGACAGCGCCGTGTGAGCATAAGCATTTTGCTTCAGAGCCTCAGTACAGCTTGGGGATGTCCACTGCCTTGTTGAAGCTGTATTCCGGCGAGGGGAAGGTCCCCTCCACGGTTTCCTTATGAAAATCATTCAGCCCATCCACCATGGCCTTGCGGATCTGGGCGAACTGCTTCACGAACTTGGGTTTGAAATCTCCGTACATGCCCAGAAGATCCTGAGTGACCAGGACCTGGCAATCCACATAGGGGCCTGCCCCTATGCCCAGGATGGGGATTTCCACCGCTTCGGAGACGGCTTTGCCCACCACGGAGGGCACGCATTCCAGCACGATGGAGAAGCAGCCGGCCTTTTCCAGCTCCATGGCATCCTTCACCAGCTTGGCTGCGCTTTCCGGCGTGCCGCCCTGGACCTTGAAGCCTCCCAGGGAGGAAGCCGTCTGCGGCGTAAGGCCGATGTGGCCCATAACGTTGATTCCGGCCCCCACTATGGCCTTTATGCGGTCCAGCATCTCCACGCCGCCTTCCAGCTTCACGCAGTCGCAGTTGGTTTCCTTTATCAGCCGGATGGCGTTGGAGGCAGCCTGCTCGTTGCTGACCTGATAAGAGCCGAAGGGCATATCTCCCACGATCCAGGTGTCCGGGGCTCCTTTCACCACGGGACGGATGTGATGGATCATATCCTCCATGGTGACGGACTCGGTCCCTTTGTAGCCCAGCATGATCATTCCCAGGGAATCTCCCACCAGAATGATGTTGACATCGCTCTCGTTTACGATGGAAGCGGTGGTATAGTCATATGCCGTGACATAGCTGAACTTTTTCCCTTCCGCCTTGAACTTTTTGAAATCGCCCAATGTCATCTTTGTCTTTGCCATTTTTTTCTCCTTCTTTCGCTTTCGCCGTTTCTTTAAGGCGAAAAATATCGTAGTCATTATACAGCCGCCGATTCTTTCTGTCAAGAAAATATGGAAGAAAATGGGACCCAGATTTGAGTAAAATTTGCAGTTTCCCCATTATCTTCCTCTCTAAATGCCCCCGCACAGGGGCGCCGGGGGGACGGTTTGCCGG
>JAUNBO010000090.1 GCA_030527065.1 Bacillota bacterium
TCTATCACATCATCCAGGCCGCCTATGTGGTCGGCGTCGGGGTGGGTCCCTATCACCAGGTCCAGGGGCCCGTCCACATAAGGCTCCAGGTATGCCGCAACGGCCTCGCCGTCCCGGTTGTTGCCGGCGTCTATCACCGCTTCGTATTCGCCGAAATCTATGAGGATGGCGTCGGCCTGGCCCACATCTATGAAATGGATGGTCATTTCCGGGCCGACCAGCCCTGCCCCTCTGGAAACAGATGGGGAAGGGTCCTGTCCGGAAGGGGAAGGCGGCGGCAAGGCAAAGCTAAAGACCACCATTGCCAGAACCGCAATGACGATCAGGATCAACAATCCCGGAAGGAGCCTCTTCATTTCCGCCCTCTCTGCTTTGCCATTCAGGAGTATAACGTCTATACCATATATACTGTGGTCTTTATAGTTATACTACCATATATATACGCATATAGGAAAGGCTTTTTGCCATGTATCCGGCAAAAATGGGTGCATTGAAGTGTGTTGGGCATATCGGTCCCGGCAGTTTTTGGCGTATGCGGAAAGAAAAACCGCAGCGACGAAACACTGCGGCTTTTCTGGAGTGAACACAGGTATGCGGTTTTCTTCTCCGGGTGAGTAGTCCGTTCAAAAACCCCCTGCTTTTTTATTCTTCGGCCGGGAACAGCCCGGGGAGAATACATTTTTTGTCCGCCCTCTCCGATCCCCTCAACTGACAAAGGCCTCTGTATCTCTTTGTCTCTTCTGCCGGCTGAGAGAAGGGCCGCGGAAATCAGATGATGGAATATCCGCCGTCAACCGGCAGCACTGCGCCGGTAATAAAGGAAGCTGCGTCGCTGGCCAGAAAATAGATGGCCTCCGCCACTTCCCGGGGCTCGGCAAACCGGCCTATCGGGTGGAGCGCTTCCATGGCCCGCACCCGTTCTTCCGGCAGGCCCGCGATCAGCGGCGTCTTCACGTATCCCGGAGCCACTGCGTTGACCCGGATCCCCTCCTTGGCATAAGTGACTCCCAGGGACTGGGTCAGGTTTGCCACAGCCGCCTTGGCCGCCGCATATCCGTGGGAGGTAGTCATGCCGCATATCCCCGCAATGGAAGACACATTGACGATGGCGCCTCCGCTTTTCTGCTCCTGAAAGACTCTGATCGCATCTCTGTTGGAAAAGAAAATGCTGTCCAGGTCGGTGCTCATGACGCTCCGCCAGCCCTCGTAATCTTCTTCATGGATCTTTACCGCCCGGGCGGCGCCGGCGGCGGTGACCATGACGTCCAGCCTGCCGAACTTTTCAACGGCAAAGCGGACCAGCTGCTGCACTTCCTCTTCCTTCGTGGTATCGCAGGGGAAGTACGCCGCCTTTTCGCCGCCGTTCAATTCAGCCAGGGCTTTTTCGCCCCGTTCCTTATTGCGCCCTGCGATCACTACATTATCGCCGTGCTCCAGAAAACATTTTGCCGCAAACAGCCCTATGCCGCTGCTTCCTCCGGTAATGATGACAGTCTTGTTCATTTCTCTACTCCTTTCTTATCCCCGAGCCGCCGGCTCTTTTTTTGCATTCTCATAATGGTCAGCAGGATCGCAATGGCTATGGCCATCAGTATGCCCGCCCAGATAAAAGCCATGGTATACACTCCCTGGGTCCGTTTGTAGTAAGCGGCAAGCTGCGGGCCCACAAGTGCGGCGATGGAATACGCCGAAAACATGATGGAGTAATTCAGTACGGAATTCCTGACCCCGAAACAGTCGGAGGTGATGGGGGGGAACATGACCAGCAATGCGCCGCCGCAGGCGCCCACCGCACACATGACCACCATAAAGGGGAGCGGGGTATTCATCTGCGAGAGCAGCAGCACTGCGCACAGGTTTATGCATAAGGCTATGAGCAGGGTGTTGTACCTTCCGATCTTATCGGATATGGACCCGAAGAACAGCCTGCCAAGGAAATTGGAGATGGCCAGCAGGCTGACAGCCAGCGAGGCTAACGCCGCCGTCATGGCTGCCTGGTCCTGACCGATGCTTGCCACCGTACCCAGCATCATCAGCGACGGAGTGCAGGCAAAGATGAACAGGAAGTAAAGCATATAGAAGGTGGGCGTTTTCATCATTTCGTTCCAACGGTAATCTCTCCCCACCGGCGACCTTGCTTCTGTTATGACCGGGTTCCAGCCCTCGGGCTTGTAATCCGGAGCGGGAACATGGACCAGCCAGCCGACGGCAAACATGAGGACCGCGTAGATGGCTCCCATTATGATGTATGCGGTATTGACCCCCGCTTCGCTGAGCACTGCGGTGGCCACAGGCGCACAAAATACGGGCCCGATGGCAGCGCCGCCCAGAAGCAGGCCCGAAACGAAGCCTTTCTTATCCGGGAACCATTTTGAGGTGTTCGTCACGGAGAAATTATACAGGGCGCCGCCGCCCATGCCGGTGACCACGCCGAATCCAAACTGCATCATCCACACCTCCGTGGCAAAGCCGGTGATGATCCAGCCCAGCACAAACAGAGTGGAGCCCGCATACATCAGTACCCTGGCATTGAGCCTGGGGCTGATCACTCCGATAAAGATCCCAAAGACACAAAGAACGATGTTATAAATTGTATAGGAAAGGGTAATGGCTCCCTGGTCCCAGCCGGTATGCTCCATCATCGGATTGACGAAGATACTGAAGGCGCTGGTCCCCGAAAGACAAAAGTTGAACATAAAGCCTGCAAGCAGCACGAGCCATCGATTTACCTTTTTCTGCTCCATTTCCGGTTTCTTCTCCTTTGTCGTACTTCAGGGGATACCGCAGCGGATATCCCCTGTCTGAAAAATGCTGAAGGTCCCTTCTGTTGATAAGGCGGCAAGGACACGCCTGCCCACCGAGGGCGCAAGGCGGGGATAAAACGCAACCGGCGCACAAAACAACCCTTTCAGGCGTATGTGCTCTTGCCACCCGAGGGTAGCTTACAACCTACAGCGACTGTAGCTGCAAGGGGATTTTTTAAATTGTGCATATTTTTTTTAAAAAATATTTTTCTCCAACATAAAAGGACAATTCTCCTGCGTCGTACAGAAAAATCGTCCCTCTTCAAAGCCCCGTCAGCCCGTTGGGCCCGGCCGGTTCTATTTCGCCTCTACCGGCAGCCAGACCTCAAAATATCTTTTTTGCCTGCGCTTCTCGTCCAGAGTGTTTATGATGATGGTCCCCTCCACGTCTCCGCAAAGGACGAGACCGTTCCCGTCCAGAAAGCTTTTCGTCTCTTGGGATATGACGTCCCAGGTCAGCAGCAGGGTCCCCTCCTGCTCAAAGACGGTGTACAGGCACCGGCGTTCAGGCTCCAGATATGCGCCCGGGATCTTGTGAAAGCCCGTCAGCTCCGCATAGGGTGCAGGCAGGGCCATGTCCCACCGGCAGACCTCCGGCCCGGGGCCGCCGGCGATATCTGCGTGATCAAAGTGAAAGGAGTATACGGACAGGGGCATCCGTTCCATCCCCGCTTTCCTGGCCTGTACGCTGCCGGTATCCATAAGCACCTTCCCGTCTTTCATGTGGGGATGCCTCCACATTGCCGGTTTATCCAGATAACGATACCTGCCGCTGCAGGTCTCTATCCGCTCCATGCGTTCCAGCATGTTTTGAAGCCCTGCCTGCCTGAGCTCAAGGTCCAGCCTTTCGTTTTCCAGCTCCCGTTCTTTCACATGCAGCCCGGAAATGATTTCCTCAAGCTTTGTCTTCTTGAAGATTTCCTCCGTTTCCGCCACCGAAAAGCCGAGGTTTTGATACTGGCTCCGCAGGGTTATTTTATACAGGTCATAGATGGAGTACTTTCTGCGTCCTGTATTCTTATCCTTATAGGGCACCACCACGCCTCTGCTGTCAAAATACCGGACGGTCTGAGGATGGAGGTCTACAGACTGTGCGATCTCGCCCACCAGAAACAAGGGGTCCTGCATGTCCAGGCCTGCTTTGCCTTCCTTTTCTCCTTCTTCGTTCATACTGTCTTCGTTCATACTGTCCTTCTCTCCGGCTTCCGTTATCTGAAAGCCTTTCCCGTCCCCGTTTCTTTGGCGCCTGTCAAAAAACAGAGCCGCCGTTTATGTTGCGGTCTCTACAGAAGGTCGGGATCCTCCGCTAAATTTTAGACGCCACAAAGAAATTCAGCAGGGAGACCGCCAGGCCGCCGATGAACACATAGACGTAGCCGCCGGCGGCGCCGCCGTTGTACCACAGCCAGCCGGCGGCCAGGGGAATGAGCATGGAGACCACATGGTCCATGCTCTGCCCCATGGAGATGGTCCGGGCCACGTCCGCTTCGTCCGAAGCCAGGCGCCGGACATAGGTGGCCCTGGCCATGAAGGCGGCCTCCATGAGCTTATCCATCACATAGCAGACCCCCACCACGATCAGGGCCGCCCGGAAGGGCAGCAGGGTCCCGGCAAAGGCGAAGCCCAGACAGGCCGTGAACATCACGACCGCCTCCAATTGCAGGGCGAAGCGTTCCCCTTTTTTATCGATGAGCCAGCCGAACCAGGGCTTAAAGAAGATCCCCAGGATGCAGACGATAAAATAGAGCAGCGTGATGGTGGTGACGGGCTGGTGAAAGACGTCTATGATGAGCCAGGGCGCAAAGGTAAGGGTGATCTGCTTTCTGGCGCCGTTTATGGTGGCCAGGACATAATAGAGCTTGAATTCTTTTTTAATCACAAGACGATGGACGCTGACCACCTTCCCTTCCCGGCGAAAGGCCAGGAACAGAAAACCGCTGACTATCATGAAAAAGCCGGCGGCGAAGAACACCGTCCCGTAGGAAATGTTTGTAAAAGCATACAATAAATACAATGCTGCGCTGCCCACCACTATGGAGAAGCTGCTGAGGCCCTGCACCTGGCCGATCCGTTTTCCAAAGTTTTCCTTTGTGGCGAAGCTCATGGGAATGCTGCTGGCCAGAGGCAGATACAGATGTTGCCCCGTGCTGTAAATGACCAGGAAAAGCAGCACCAGGGCGAAGCTGTCGGCGGAGACTCCGAAGAGAATCAGCCCCACGCCGCCGATGATGTTGGCTACAGCGGCAATGCGGATGTCTCCCAGGCTGTTGAGCAACCCTATCAGGAATACCGTCAGCATACCCGGAAGCTCCCGGGGCGCTTCCACTACGGAGCGCTCCATTACGGTAAAATCCAGGTCTTCATAGAGACAATTGGCCAGAGAGGTGTCTACCGTGGCGGTGACTACGCCCAGAAGGCCGCTGATAATTAAAAACAGGACAAAATCCGTGGAAATTTCTTTGTTTCTTATTGTAAGCGTGTTTTTCATGATGGGTTTTCCGCGAAAAGGTCCGGCCCTTTTCGTTTTTGTTCCCTTCTATTTTAATGTCTGCAAAAGCTCCAAAAGCCGTTCCAGCTCTTCTCTGCTGTAATATTCAATGACGATTCTTCCGCCCCGGACGCCGTTCTCAATGCTTATCTTCGTTCCCAGTATCTCCCGCAGGGCCTCCTGCAGATCCAAAATCTCTCTGGATTTTTCCCTGCTCCTGGGCTTTTTTCTCCCTGCTCCCTGAGTCGGGCGTTTTTCCCCGGCAAAGAGCTCTGTCTGCCGGACGGACCAGCCTTCGTCCGCCGCCCTTCTGGCCGCCGTCAGCTGGAGCTTCTCATCCCGGATGGCCGCCAGGGCCCGGGCATGGCCGGCGGACAGGCTTCCCCGGGTCAGCAGACCCTGCACGTCTTTGGGCAGCCGCAGCAGCCGCAGGGCATTGGTCACATAAGGGCGGCTCTTCCCCACGCTTTTTGCCACTTCTTCCTGGGTCAGGCCGAAGGAAGAGATCATATCCTGAAAGGCTGCGGCTTCTTCCAGGGGATTCAGGTCCTCCCGCTGAAGGTTTTCTATGATGGCCACCAGCAGGACCTGCTCGTCGCTCATTTCCCGGACGATGCCGGGGACTTCCTTCAGTCCCGCTTCCCTGGCGGCCCGCCAGCGCCTTTCTCCCGCCACGATCTCGTAGCCCTTATCCGCACGTCGGACCATGATGGGCTGCAGGACCCCATGGGCCCGTATGGACTCCGCCAGCTCAGAAATCTTTTCCTTGTCAAATTCTTTTCTGGGCTGTCTGGCGTTTGGCTTTATCAGGTCTATGCTGAGGCTGACCACCTGGCCGCCGGCGCGTTCCTCTTCTGTGGAATTTTCTCCAAGGGCTTGTATGTCCTCAAACAGGGAATCCAGGCCCCGCCCCAGGCCTCTCGCTTTCGTTCTGCTCATCTCTCTTCCTCTTCCAGCTCCAAAAACTCCCGGGCAAACTCCATATACGCGGCGGCCCCCGCAGAGCGCGGGTCATATTCCGTAATGGGCATCCCATAGCTGGGAGCCTCAGCCAGCCTCACATTCCGGGGAATCACGGTGGCATAGACCTTTCCTCCGAAATATTTTTTGACCTCCTCCACCACCTGGAGGGAAAGATTGGTCCTTCCGTCAAACATGCTGAGGATAACTCCCTGGATCTTCAGCTCCTTGTTCAGGCTCCGTTTCACCAGCTCCACGGTGCTCATCAGCTGGCTCACCCCTTCCAGGGCGTAAAACTCGCATTGGATGGGAATGAGGACGCTGTCCACGGCGGTAAGGGAGTTAATGGTAAGGAGGCCCAGGGAAGGAGGGCAATCTATGAAAATATAGTCGTACTTGCCTTTCACCTTATCCAGAGCCTTTTTTAAGCGCTTCTCCCGCCCTTCCAGCTGCACCAGCTCTATTTCGGCTCCCGCAAGCTGCACGCTGGCAGGCATGATGTCCAGATTGGCCACCCTTGTCTCCATAATGACTTCTTCCGGCTCCAGCTGGCCGATGAGAACTTCATAGGTGGTCTTTGTCAGGGCTTTTTTGCTTATGCCCACGCCGCTGGTGGTATTGCCCTGGGGATCTATGTCCAGGATCAACACCTTTTTTCCATACAGTGCCAGACACGCAGCCAGGTTGATGTTGGTGGTGGTTTTCCCCACGCCGCCCTTCTGGTTAAAAATCGCGATCGCTTTTCCCAATCTGACCCATCCTTTCTGTTGATGCTCCGGTCCGCGCCCTTTTGTTTTTTATGCCCCGGCCTGCGTAAGATATAAGGCGCTGCCGTTTGTATATTATACAACACTTTTTGGCTTTCTCCAACCTCTTTCTTTGCGCCCCGTTTCTGCCAACAAGTTTCACGTGAAACGTAAAATAAAAATGCACAGCTTAACGGCTGCGCAGGAGGCCCGAAGAGTGGATTGTGCGGACACGGGCTGGTCCGTCCGTATTTCTTTTAGTTTTTGTGCTTCTTCCGAAAAAGAATGTGGGACAAGGAGTCTGTCGCCATGGACCGGACAAGCAAACAGGAACAGGCGAAACTACCGATAATTCCCTTATTTGGAATTATTCTGAAAATCCTTCACCCTGCTTTTTTGGGGATGGTGATGCGGATCTCCATATGGTCGCCCTTGTCCTCCTGCTGATAACAGGCGTCCTTTTCGGCCTCCTGAATGA
>JAUNBO010000091.1 GCA_030527065.1 Bacillota bacterium
CCTTAAATTCTTAGCTGGTCCTGCGGAGGCCCGGCAAACCGCCCCCCTGGCGCCCGTGAAAAGCAACAAAACCACCGGTCGGGCCTTCACAGGAACGGCTTTCCTGTTGCAAAAAAGGCGGAGGAATGGTAGAATAAGAAAAGTGAAAATAATTACAGTATTTCCAATTAGCGGAATAGTTAGGCGCTGTGGCAGCGCTTTAGCAAAGCAAAGAGGGCGGGCAAAAGAAGGGAGTGCCGGAAATGGAAAAGACCATTGTAATAGGAGGCGGGAGGCTGACCCGGGCAGATGTGCTGGCAGTGGCCAGGAAGCATTGCCCCGTAAAGCTGGCGGAAGAGGCCCTGGCTCTGATGCGGGAGTCCAGAGCCCTGGTGGACAAATGCGTGGAGGAGCACCGGGTGGTCTACGGCCTCACCACCGGCTTCGGCCAGTTCAGCAATGTTTCCATCTCAAAAGAGGACGCCTTTACGCTGCAGGAAAACCTCATCATGAGCCATGCCTGCGGCGTGGGAGACCCGCTCCCCGAGGAAGTGGTGCGGGCCATGATGCTGCTCAGGGTCAACGCTCTCAGCGTGGGCAATTCCGGCATCAGGACGGAAACGGTGGAAACTCTGGCGGAAATGCTCAACCGGGGAGTGATCCCCGTGGTTCCCGCCAAGGGCTCCCTGGGCGCCAGCGGGGACCTGGTGCCCTTGGCGCATATGGCGCTGGTCCTCATCGGCCTGGGGGAAGCTTTCTGGAACGGGGAGCGGATGGCCGGCGGCCAGGCCATGGAGCGCGCCGGATTGGAGCCGGTCCGGCTCACCTCCAAGGAAGGGCTGGCCCTCATCAACGGCACCCAGGCCATGACGGCCCTGGGAGCCCTGGCCGTCAGCGACGCCCGGGTGCTGATGAAGACGGCGGACGTCATAGGGGCCCTTACCATGGAGAGCCAGTTCGGCATCATAGACGCCATGGACCCCAGGCTTCAGGAGCTGCGGCGTCAGCCGGGGCAGATGGCCGTGGCAGAAAACATGCGGCGGCTGCTGGCGGGGAGCGCCAAGATCAGCCGTCAGGGGCAGATCAGGGTGCAGGACGCCTATGTGCTCCGCTGCATTCCGCAGATCCACGGGCCGGGCAGAGAGGCCATAGAGTATGTGGGAGCCATGATAGACCGGGAGATCAATGCGGTGACGGACAATCCCATCATCTTCCCGGACACGGACCAGGCCATTTCCGGCGGGAATTTCCACGGAGAGTATCTGTCCATGGGGCTGGATTTCCTGGGCATCGCCCTGGCGGAGTTCGCCGACGTATCGGAGCGGCGCATAGAGCGGCTGGTGAACCCGGCCCTCAGCAATCTCCCCGCCTTCCTGGTGAAAAACGGCGGGCTCAACTCCGGCATGATGATCGCCCAATACACTGCGGCGGCCCTGGTATCGGAGAACAAGGTCCTGGCCCATCCCGCCTGCGTGGATTCCATTCCTTCCTCCGCCAATCAGGAGGACCATGTGAGCATGGGCATGACGGCGGCCAGAAAGGCCCGGGAAATCCTGAGCAACGCCGTGAACGTGCTGGCCATAGAGCTCATGTGCGCCGCCCAGGCCATAGAGTTCAACGGGGCCAGGGGGCTTGCACCGGCCACCGCCGCCGTATACAATAAAGTGAGGGAAGAGGTGACGGCTCTGGAGGAGGACCGGGTCCTCTATACGGACATCGAAAAATGTGCGGCCCTGGTGCGTTCCGGGGCGGTGCTGGACGCCGCCGAGGGCGCCGTGGGGCCCTTGCTGTAAGCTGCGGCGGCCGCTGCGGACCCCATTCTGTACATTCAAAAGAAAGAAAGGAGCGAACCTCTATGCTGACCAATCAGGAAATCGCAGGCGCCATGAAATTTTGCCTTTCCGGCGAGCTGCCTCCCAGGAAAGAATTTGAGCCGGGGATACGCCGGGCTCCCAAGCGGGAATTCAGCCTGAGCAAGGCGGACACCCTGCTGGCGCTGAAAAACGCCCTGCGCTATGTGCCCCCCCAGTGGCACGATGAGCTGATCCCGGAATTTCTGGAGGAGCTCTTCACCCGGGGGCGCATTTACGGCTACCGCTTCCGGCCGGAGGGGCCCATCAAGGCCAGGCCGATAGAGGAGTACAAAGGAAACTGCATAGAGGGCAAGGCCTTTCAGCTGATGATAGACAACAACCTGGACTTTGAGGTGGCTCTTTACCCCTATGAGCTGGTGACCTACGGAGAAACGGGACAGGTGTGCCAGAACTGGATGCAGTACCTGCTCTTGAAGCAGTATCTGGAGGCCCTGACGGACCGGCAGACCCTGGTGGTGGCTTCGGGTCACCCCATGGGGCTGTTCCAGTCTCACAAGACCTCGCCCCGGGCCATCGTGACCAACGGCCTGCTGGTGGGCATGTTCGACGATCAGGAAAACTGGCGGCGGGGGGCCGCCCTGGGAGTGACCAACTACGGACAGATGACGGCGGGGGGCTGGATGTACATAGGGCCCCAGGGCATCGTCCACGGCACTTATAATACCCTGCTGAACGCAGGGCGGCTGAAGCTGGGGATCCCTGCGGAAAAGGACCTGAAAGGCGTCCTGTTTGTCAGCTCCGGCCTGGGAGGAATGAGCGGCGCCCAGGGCAAGGCGGCCAGGATCGCCGGGGCCGTGGGGATCATTGCGGAGGTGGATCCTTCCCGCATCAGGACCCGCCACGACCAGGGCTGGGTGGATATGGTGGCGGAAAGCCCGGAGGAGGCCTTCCGGTTGGCGGAGGGCTTTCTGAAGGAAGGGAAGGCCATGGCCATCGCCTTCCATGGAAACGTGGTGGACCTGCTGGAGTACGCCGACGCACAGAACATCCACATTCCCCTGGCGTCTGACCAGACCTCCTGTCATGCGGTCTACGACGGCGGCTACTGCCCCGCCGGCCTCAGCTTTGAGGAGCGGACCGCCATGCTGGCGGAGAATAAGGAAGGCTTCCGGAGGCTGGTGGATGAAAGCCTCATCCGTCATTTCCATGTGATACAGCGGCTGGCGGCCAGGGGAACCTATTTCTTCGATTACGGCAACAGCTTCCTGAAATCCATTTACGACGCCGGGGCCACGGAGATCTGCAAGAACGGGGTCAACGAGCTGGACGGCTTCATTTTCCCCTCGTATGTGGAGGATATCCTGGGACCCTGCCTCTTCGATTACGGCTACGGCCCCTTCCGCTGGGTGTGCCTGTCCGGAAAGCCCTCGGACCTGCGACGCACAGACCTGGCGGCCATGGAGTGCATAGATCCGGAGCGCCGCTATCAGGACAGGGACAATTACAACTGGATCCGGGACGCAGAGGAAAACCGCATGGTGGTGGGCTCTCAGGCCCGCATCCTCTATCAGGACGCTCTGGGCCGCCGGGACATCGCCCTGCGCTTCAACAAGCTGGTAAGAGACGGAGAATGCGGCCCCATCATGCTGGGCAGGGACCATCACGATACCGGGGGCACAGATTCTCCCTTCCGGGAGACCTCCAACATCAAGGACGGCAGCAACATCACGGCGGACATGGCCACCCACGTTTTCGGCGGCAACTGTGCCCGGGGCATGAGCCTGGTGGCGCTCCACAACGGCGGCGGCGTGGGCATAGGGCGGTCCATCAACGGCGGCTTCGGCATGGTGCTGGACGGCAGCGAAAGAGTGGATACCATCCTGCGGAGCTCCATGCCCTGGGACGTTATGGGAGGCGTGGCCCGGCGGGCCTGGGCCAGAAACGAAAACGCCCTGGCCACCAGCGCAGAGTACAATAAGACAGCGCCGGACAACCACATCACCCTGCCCTATCTGCCGGAGAGAGAGGACCTGGAAAACGTGGTGGAGGAGGCTTACTCCGCTTATATGAAGTAGGGAGGGGCGGCGAAGCCCTTCGGCCCGGACCGGAAAGATTTACAGAATTCCACTGCTGAGAAGCAGAAAAAGCAAAGGAGAGGAAAGCATGGCAATGAACCGTATTATGGAATGTGTGCCCAACTTCAGCGAGGGAAGGGACATGGACAAGGTGGAAAAGATCGCAGGGGCCTTCCGGGGCAAGGAGGACGTCCGCCTTCTGGATTATTCTGCGGACAAGGACCACAACCGCTGTGTCATCACGGTGGTGGGGGAACCGGAGGCTCTGGGCAGGGCGGTGGTGGAGGCCATCGGCATTGCCCGGGACCTGATAGATATGAATGCGCACCAGGGGCAGCACCCCCGCATGGGGGCCGCCGACGTAGTGCCCTTCATCCCCATAAAGCATGTGACCATGGAAGACGCCGTGGCCCTTGCCCGGTCCGTGGGGGAGGCCGTGGGCCAGACTTACGATATCCCGGTCTTTCTGTATGAAAGGTCCGCTACTGCGCCCCACAGGGAAAACCTGGCTTCCGTGAGGAAGGGCCAGTATGAGGGCCTGGCCGAAAAGATGAAGGACGCCGCCCTCTGGACGCCGGATTTCGGACCGGGGGCCCCTCATCCCACCTTTGGCGCCGTGGCCATAGGCGCCCGGATGCCTCTGGTGGCCTACAATGTGAATCTGGATACGGATCAGCTGGAGATCGCCGACGCCATCGCCAAAAAAGTGCGCTTCATCGGCGGCGGCCTGCGCTATTGCAAGGCCATGGGAGTGGACCTGGCGGACAGAAAGCAGACCCAGGTGTCCATGAACCTGACGGACTACACCAAAACCTCCGTCTACAGCGCCTTTGAAATGGTGAAGATGGAGGCCCGGCGCTACGGCGTCAACGTGGTGGGCAGCGAGGTCATCGGCCTGGTGCCCATGCAGGCTCTGGTGGATTGCGCCGAGTATTACCTGGGGATCGAGAATTTCAGCGCGGCCCAGGTGATAGAAAACCGTATAATGGAGTAGCGCCATGAAGACCATTCTGATAAATGCCGGCCAGCTGGTCACCTGCAGCGGCTTCGGTCCCAAAAGCGGGGCGGAGGCCATGAACCGGCTGGGGATCATTGAAGGCGGCGCCGTGGTGATGGAGGACGGGCTCATCACTGCCGTAGGGACCACAAAGGAGCTGCTGCCCCGTCACAGGGATGCGGAGGTCCTGGACTGCGCCGGAAAGGCGGTGCTGCCGGGCTTTGTGGATTCTCACACCCATTTCATTTTCGGCGGCTACCGGGCGGAGGAATTCTCCTGGCGGCTCCGGGGCGTCAGCTATATGGAAATCATGGAAAGGGGCGGCGGCATCAACGCAACGGTGAAGCCCACCCGGGACGCTTCGGAGGATGAGCTGGTGGAGGAGGGCCGGAAGCGGCTGGATTCCATGCTGGCCTTCGGAGTCACCACCGTGGAAGGGAAAAGCGGCTACGGGCTGGATACGGAAAACGAGCTGAAGCAGCTCCGGGCCATGGCCAGGCTCCAGAAGGAACATCCTCTGGACGTGGTCCCCACTTTTATGGGGGCCCATGCCGTTCCCGACGAATACCGGGGCCGCACCGGGGAATATGTGGACTATATCATACGGGAGATGCTGCCGGCGGCGGCAGGCCTGGCGGAGTTCTGCGATGTGTTCTGCGAGGCCCGGGTCTTTGAAACAGAGGATTCCCGCAGGCTGCTCCAGGCGGCCCGCAGCCGGGGCATGAAGCTGAAGCTTCACGCCGACGAGATCGTGCCCATAGGGGGGACGGAGCTGGCGGCGGAGCTTTCGGCCCTTTCCGCAGACCATCTGCTCCACGCCTCGGACCTGGGGATCCGCCGGCTGGCGGAAGAGGGCGTGGTGGCCACGCTGCTGCCGGCCACGGCCTTCAGCCTGAAGGAGCCTTATGCCAGAGGCCGGTACATGATAGACCAGGGCTGTGCCGTGGCTCTGGCCAGCGATTACAATCCGGGGAGCTGTTTTTCCAATTCCATTCCGCTGCTTTTCGCTCTGGCCACCATCTATATGGGGCTCACCATAGAGGAAGCGGTCACGGCCCTGACCATAAACGGGGCCGCCGCCGTGGACCGGGCGGACCGGGCGGGCAGCATAGACCCCGGGAAAAAGGCGGACCTGGTGGTCCTCCGGTACCCGGATTATCACTTCCTCAATTACCACTTTGCCGTGAACATCGTGGAAACGGTGATCAAAGAGGGCCGGGTGGCGTATCAGGCATAAGGAAACAAACCCGCAGAAAAAAGAGAAAGGACAGAAACAAATGCTGAAAGATCTGACAGTAACAGAGTTTATGGAGACCCTGGCCTCCGATTCCCCCGTTCCCGGCGGCGGCAGCGTAGCCGCCCTTTGCGCCGCCACCGCCTGCGACCTGGTCGCCATGGTGGCTTCCCTCACCATAGGAAAAAAAGGCTATGAAGAGGCCTGGGAAGAAATGACGGTCCTGAAAGAAGAGATGGTGGAGGCGGGAGAAAAGCTTCTGGACTCCATGGACGAGGATGCGGATTCCTACGCCAGGGTGGTGGGCTGCTTCAAGCTCCCCAAAGAAACGGAGGAAGAAAAGGCCGCCCGGGCCGCCGCCATACAGGAGGCCACCCGGGAAGCCGCACTGGTCCCTCTGGGGGTGGCGGAAGCTGCCGCAGAACTCTTCGGCCCCGCCGCCGCTGTCATTGCCAGGGGCAATAAAAATGCCGCCTCCGACGGCGCTGTGGCCGCCATGATGGCCCGCACCGCCGTTCTCAGCGCCCTGTACAACGTGCGCATCAACGCCGTCTCCCTGAAGGACGCAGCCCTCAGGGAAGAACTTCTGGAGAAAGCAGACAGGCTGGAAAAGCGGGCCCGGGAGCAGGAAGGGGCCATATTGGAACAGCTGCGCTTCTGATAGAAGCGCCGGCTCAGGTGCGGACCGCTTCCAGGGCCACGGTCATCATGTTCAGGAAGGAGGTTTCCCGTTCTTCCTTGGTCAGCCGTTCCCCTGTAACGAAATGATCGCTGATGGTTACCATGGCCAGGGCCTTCGCCCCCAGGCGGGCGGCGTTCATATACAGGGCCGCCGCTTCCATTTCCACCGCCAGGACGCCCAGGTTTTTCCATACCTTCCACCAGTCCGGGTCGTCCTCGTAGAAGACGTCGCTGGTGACCACGCTGCCGGCCCGGAGGGGGACCCCCTGGGCTCTGGCTGCGTCCACTACCTTCAGCAGCAGCTCCAGGTCGCAGCAGGGGGCATAGTGGCCCGGGACCTTATAGGTGTGCTGCCAGTTGGAATCCGTGGAAGCGGACTGGGCCACCACCAGGTCGTTGAGCTTGATGTCCTCGTGGAAGGCGCCGGCGGAGCCTATGCGGATCAGATTTTCGCAGCCGTACTCGGTGATGAGCTCGTAGCTGTAAATGCCCATGGAGGGCATGCCCATGCCCGTCCCCATTACGGAGACCGGAAAGCCCTTGTAAGTGCCGGTATATCCCAGCATGCCCCGGACGCTGTTGAACTGGACCGGGCGGTCCAGAAACGTTTCTGCAATGAATTTTGCCCGGAGGGGGTCTCCGGGAAGCAGGATGGTCCGGGCGATGTCGCCTTTG
>JAUNBO010000092.1:0-2166 GCA_030527065.1 Bacillota bacterium
TTTCTGGGAGGAAATGGACCAGATCATCGCCAACCCCATAGTGACGGAGGAGTAGCCGTAAGCCCGGCGGCGGACGGCCGCCAGCGGCCTTGAAAAGCGGCAAAACCTGTAAACGAAAAGAAGAGACGCTGTCTGCGGACGGCGTCTCTTTTTGGGATCGTGCGCAGGGGCGTCAGTCTTTCCGCAGGGCCATGCCCCTGTCAGTCCTGGCGCTCAGCTCAAAGCGGCTGTGGACGTTGAGCTTGCGGTAGATGCTCTTCACATGGTCCTTTACGGTATGCTCGGAGATGATGAGTATTTTTGCGATGTCCGCATTGGTGTGGCCCTGGACCAGAAGCTCCGCCACCTCCCGCTCCCGCCGGGTCAGAAGGTCCGGCAGCCGCTCCTTTTCTTCTCCGGGAGATGCCGGAGAGCCGTGCCGGGGGGAATCCTCCGCCGCTCCTTCTTCAGACGGACTTTCTCCGCGCCGGCGGAAGGCCTGGAACAGATAGGGCTCCAGCAGCAGATACAGGACCACCAGGGCCACTACCAATACCAGGTAGATGATATGGAGGAGCTGGAGGGAGTGGCGGAAGGCCTCTATCAGGGCGGAGTGGATGAGGACCGCCAGAAGGCCGAAGCCGATGGTGGCGGCGGAGATGTACCGGGAAGGATATTGGGAAGCCATGGCTATGCCGAACAAGGGAAGGAGGTTGCAGGGAACCAGCCCCGCCCCGAGACAGAAGCAGGAAAGGAGGGACAGAGCCGGGGCATAAGGCGCAGCCAGGAGCAGTGCGAAGCCCACTGCGGAAAGGCCGATGAGCGTGGGTACCACCGAAAGGGGGTGGATCCCCCTCCACTTCCAGAGGAAAAAGGAAAAAAGGCAGCAGAGGGCGGCGCTCAGGTAGGCGATAAAGACGCCGTGAGGGGTCTCCTCCGCTACGGCGGGGCTGGCCACCGCCAGCAGGCAGGTCAGGAACATCACGATATAAGTCCCGCGGAAAAAGCGTTTGGGACACACCAGGTCGTCACCCCTTCTGGCGTATTGGGGCCAGGTTTTGGAAGGGAGCCAGAAGAAGAAAACAAGCATCAGCCCCAGCATGATCACCGTGCACAGATGGAACTGGGGGAACGTGATCCTTGCGAAATCGTTTTGCAGCACGGCTACCAGCAAAAGGCCGACGCCGTAAGCCAGAAGCAGATGCAGGATGGCGGTCTTTTCCCTGAACAGGTAAACGATGACGGCATTTTCAAAGCCTATCATGAAGCAGCAGCAAAAAATCTGTATGTAGATGAGATATTCCAGAACTCCCGGGGAAAAGGGGCCGTAAAGGGCCAGCACGGACAGCAGCGCCACTGCGGCGGAAACTCTCTCCGCATACACGATGAAGCGGGGGAGCAGGAGCAGCCAGGCGATGGAAAAGAGATAGCCGAGGGCGATGAGCAGGGTCAGGTTGTCCCCGGAGACGGGCAGGGGAGTGCGGCCGTCCAGAGACAGGGTGGGCCCCGCAAAATAAATGACGCCCATCTGCCAGGTCATGAACAGGGCGAAGCAAAACAGCAGACGCAGGGGCACCTCGATTCTTTTACGCTGATTGTCTGTGAGAACAGAATGCTCCATTTTTTGCTTTTTGGTCCTTTCCTGCCATTGGCCGTCCCTGTTTGCGAGAGTAAAGGGAGGGCCTTTCCTTCCCGGTCATGTGAAAAATCCTGTCGGAAACAGTCTGCCGGAGCCGTTACGGGGTTTCGATCCGGTAGAGCCGGTCCGTTTCGCCGGAGCCATAGCTGATGTGGATGCGGAGGGCGCTTTCCGGAAGAAGCTCCTCTATCAGCTCCGCCCATTCCACCACGCAGACCCCGCCGCCGAAAAAATACTCCTCGTAGCCCAGCTCATACATGTCCTCCGGCCCGCTTATACGGTAGACGTCCAGATGGTACAGCGGCAGCCGGCCGCTGTGGTATTCCTTTATGATGGCGAAGGTGGGACTGGTGACGGGCTCCTTTACGCCCAGGCCCTGGGCGATGGCCTGGGTGAGGGTGGTCTTTCCCGTTCCCAGATCGCCGGAGAGGGCCACTATGTCTCCCGCCTTCAGCCTGTCGGCCAATTCCCGGCCAAATTCCCGGGCGGCGGCCTCCGAGCCTATCTTCAGTATCTGCATCCTTTTCTCCGAAGCCGGATCCTTTCCG
>JAUNBO010000092.1:2266-6916 GCA_030527065.1 Bacillota bacterium
CAAATTTAAAATAATGTCCAAAATTGTAACACGGCGCTTTTTTGTCAGGTGCAATAAAGGGGAAAACAGGGTATACTTCCATATAGCGCATGGAAAATGCGAGCTTACCTTCAGTTGAAAAGGACACACATGGTTTTCAGACGGATATGCTCTTGTCAGCTGAAGGGACAACAGGAGGAACAAAAATTGCCGTTTTACAGCCAATCGAGAGAAGACGTTCTGAAGAGCCTTTCCACAGACGGAGAAAGAGGCCTGTCCTCTGAACAAGTGTCTCAGCTTCAGGGCCGCTGCGGCCCCAACAAATTGCGGGAGCAAAAGAAGAAGACGAATTTTCAGCGGTTCATCGACCAGTTCAAGGACGTGATGATCCTGATCCTCATCGCCGCCGCCGCCGTTTCCTTCGTCATCGCCTGTACGGAGCAGGACCCTATGGAGTTCTTTGAACCGGCCCTGATCCTGCTCATAGTGGTCCTCAACGCCTTTATGGGCATGATGCAGGAAAGCAAAGCGGAAAAGGCCCTGGAGGCGTTAAAGGATATGTCCGCCCCCCATGCCCGGGCGGTGCGGGACGGAGAAGAGAAGATAATAGATGCGGCGGAACTGGTCCCGGGAGACATCATCCGGCTGGAAGCCGGAGACTATATCCCCGCCGACGGGCGGCTGCTCCGCAGTGCCAGCCTGAAAAGCGAAGAATCGGCCCTCACCGGGGAATCGGTCCCCGCAGAGAAGGACGCGGAGGAAACGGTGCCGGAAAAGGCGCCTCTGGGAGACCGGGGCAATATGGTGTTCTCCGGCTGCAGCATTACCTACGGCACAGCCACAGCCGTGGTCACCGCCACGGGCATGGATACGGAGATGGGGAAGATCGCCGATCTGCTGGACAGCGAGACGGACGGGCCCACTCCCCTGCAAAAACGTCTGGCCGAGCTGGGAAAATACCTGGGCATTATGGCCTTGGCGGCCTGCGCCGTCATTTTTGTAGTAGGCTTAGTCAACGGCCTGGAGGTGATGGAGCTCTTCATGACGGCGGTCTCCCTGGCGGTCTCCGCCATTCCGGAAGGGCTGCCTGCCATCGTCACCATAGTCCTTTCCATAGGCGTCCAGCGGATGGTGAAGAAGAACGCCCTGATCCGCCGCCTGCCGGCGGTGGAGACCCTGGGGAGCGCTTCCGTGGTCTGCTCCGACAAGACCGGCACCCTCACCCAGAACCGCATGACCCTGGTGGAGGCCTATGGGGACGGAGAAGAAGGGCCTGAACAGCTGACGGAGGAGAGCTCCCCGGCGGTGATGAAGCTGCTGCAATATGCGGCCCTGTGCTGCAACGGCTCCGTTACCTTCCGGGACGGGGAAGAGCAGCACATCGGAGACCCTACGGAGACCTCCATCGTTCTGGCCGCATATAAAAAGGGGATGCCCAGGGAGGAGCTCCAGGAAGCCTATCCCCGTCTGGCGGAGATTCCCTTTGATTCTGACCGAAAGCTCATGACCACTGTAAACAAAATGGACGGAAAAAACATTGTAATCGTGAAAGGGGCCTTTGATATGATCGCTTCCCGCTGCATGGCGGGGGATCTGAAGGCGGCGGAGAAGCTCACGGAGGAAATGGGGAGCCGGGCCCTGCGGGTCCTGGCAGTGGCGTGGAAGGAGATCGACGCCGTCCCGGAAACGCCCTCTTCGGAGGAGCTGGAAAAGGGCCTGCACTTTTTGGGGCTGGTGGGCATGATAGACCCGCCCCGCCCGGAGGCAAAAGCTGCCGTGGCCACCTGCCGGCAGGCGGGGATAAAGCCGGTGATGATCACCGGGGACCATGTGGTGACCGCCTCGGCCATCGCCAGAGAACTGGGTATTTTGCAGGAGGGCGACAGGGCTGTTACCGGCGCCGAGCTGGACGCCATGGACGAGGAAGAGCTGGACCGCCAGGTGGAGCACATCTCCGTCTACGCCCGTGTATCGCCGGAAAATAAGATCCGCATAGTGAAGGCGTGGCAGAAGAAGGACCAGGTGGTCTCCATGACGGGAGACGGGGTAAACGACGCCCCGGCCCTGAAAGCCGCCGACATCGGCTGCGCCATGGGCATTACGGGCACCGATGTGGCTAAGGGCGCCGCCGATATGACTCTTACCGACGATAATTTCGCCACCATCGTGGACGCCGTCCGGGAAGGCCGGGGCATCTACGCCAACATCCAGAAGGTGGTGGCCTTCCTGCTGGGGACCAACATCGGCGAGGTCATCACGGTCTTTGTGGCCATGCTGCTGTGGCACAAGACGCCCCTGCTGGCCATGCAGCTTCTGTGGATCAATCTGGTCACCGATAGCCTGCCGGCCATAGCCCTGGGCATGGAAGCGGTGGAGGACGATGTGATGGACCGGAAGCCCAGACCGAAAAACGAAGGGATCTTCGCCCATGGCCTGGGGATCCGCATAGTCCTGCAGGGCTGCATGTTCGCCCTGCTGACGCTGATCGGGTTTGCGGCGGGGGAGCGGATCACCGGCACGCTGGAGGGTGGCCGCACCATGGCCTTCATGGTGCTGGCTCTGTCCCAGGTGGTCCAGGCCTTTAATATGCGTTCGGCCCATTCCCTCTTCAAGATAGGGCCCTTCACCAACCATAAGCTGAACTGGGCCTGCCTGGGGTCCCTGCTGCTGGTGGCGCTGGTGCTCTTCACTCCCGTCAGCACCGCCTTCGGCCTGGTGTCCCTCTCCGGCTCCCTGTACCTCCTGGGCCTGGGCCTGGCCTTGGTCCCCCTGGCGGTGATGGAGATCGTCAAGGCCTGCGGCCTGATACGCCACTGACCGGAATCGTTGTGGTTTTTCTGAGGGCTGCCTTGAATACAAAAGGCAGCCTTTTTGTGAGTTTTACGGAAGAAGATTGTGTTTTCATCTCCTTGCGGCTATAATAATAATCAATAAGTACCAGCGAGTTGCCGGGGTGTCTCGCCTGCACCGGCAACCGAGACGGTGATCCTGAACATGATTAAGGAAGCAAAGCCATGTTAAGAAATATCTCTACGATTGACGATTTACTTGAGACGAAAGAGGGAGAGTGGGTTCAGTTCAAAGAGGCAAAGAGTCGATTTGATTTCGAAGAAGCCGCCCGGTGTTGTTGCGCTTTGTCAAACTGCGGCGGCGGTAAATTGGTTTTAGGAATTACGGATCAGCGCCCTCGTCAGGTTGTAGGAAGTCATGCATTTAATCAGCCAGAACGCACCCGAAAGGGATTGATTGACAAGCTTAAAGTCATGGTTGACTTTGAAACGTTCAATTACCAAAATGACTCGAACAGACGGGTGCTTGTATTTGAAGTAGCGGCAAGGCCTTTGGGGTTGCCGGTTCAGGTTGATGGTGTGGCTTGGTGGTATGAGGGCGACAGTCTGATTCCGATGCCGGAAACTGTTCGCCGAAGGATTTATTCAGAGGCTGAAACTGATTTCTCGGGAAAAGTTTGCTCAAATGCGACGCTGAATGATCTGGATGAAACAGCAATTGAAGCGTTTCGACAGAATTGGCTTAACAAGAGCGGCAATAAACGTATTCAAATCCTGACAAAAGAACAGCTTCTTTGCGATTGCGGAGCAATTACCGAGGAAGGCATCACATTTGCCGCCCTGATTCTTTTTGGTAAAACAGAATCACTGGGCAGGTTGCTGCCACAGTCGGAAATTGTCTTTGAGTATCGCTCTTCAAATGCATCAGGGCCGGCAAATCAGCGTGAGGAATTCCGGGTCGGGTTTTTTGCCTGCCACGATCGTCTCTGGGAGTTGGTGAATCTAAGAAATGAAACACAGCATTATCAGGAGGGCTTCTTCGTTTATGACATCCCTGTTTTTAATGAGCGCGTTGTCAGAGAGGCAATACTGAATGCAGTGAGCCACAGGAATTATCAGTTTCAAGGGAGTGTTTTTATTCGACAGTATCAGGACCGTTTGGTGGTAGAGAGCCCGGGGGGGTTCCCAAATGGCATATCTCTTGAGAACATTCTCGATCGTCAGCTTCCCAGAAATCGCCGCATAGCTGAAATTCTTGCGCTGTGCGGGCTTGTTGAGAGATCGGGGCAAGGGATGAATCTGATTTATGAAATAAGCATCAAGGAAGCGAAGCAATTACCTGATTTTTCCGGAACAGACGACTTTTTCGTCAGTATTACATTGAATGGGGTTGCAATTGACAAGGAGATGCTTTCTGTCATCAATAAGATTGGGAACAGCAGATTGGAAACGCTTTCAACCGGGGATTTTCTGGTAATCAACTCACTTTACTATGAGATGCCTCTTGCCGAGAATCTGCGTCCTAATCTAAGGCGGTTAACTGAAATGGGCATTGTTGAGCATATCGGACGAAGCAAGTATGTTCTTGCCCGGAGCCTGTACTCTGCTGTTGGAAAATCAGGCGTTCATACAAGAATTGTTGGTTTGGACCGAGGAACAAATAAAGAGCTGCTTCTGAAACACATTCGGGGCAATGGTAGCAATGGCACAAAATTTAGCGAACTGAGCCAGGTTCTTCCCAACTTATCAAGAAACGCAATACGTATATTGCTTCGTGAGTTGCAGGCGGCTGATCAGATTTACTTGGTGGGAAGGACCTCGGCAGCGCGCTGGTATGTGAAATAGGTCTTGTGCCGCAGCGGAACGATCTTGGTACTATCTT
>JAUNBO010000092.1:6926-7242 GCA_030527065.1 Bacillota bacterium
TCTTGGTACCGGATAAGATAGAGTAAGTTTCGCAAATTGAAAGGGAAAAATGAGACAAGGGTGCGGGCCTTTGAATTGCAAGAGCCTGGAGGACGATTGTTCGGGGATGAAAAGTTTTTCTGACCGGGGTATCAAGTATATACGCAAGTTGGACAAACTATGGATTTGTGCAACGGGCCGTTGCGCAGCTCCTGCGGCACGGCAAATCACTTATCAACACTTGTAAATTCCCAAAGTAAATTCCACAGCAAATCATATTGTCTATTCATAGGGCGCCAGGGGGGCGGTTTGCCGGACCTCCGCAGGACCAGCTAAG
>JAUNBO010000093.1:0-4515 GCA_030527065.1 Bacillota bacterium
CTTTGCTCGTCTCGCCTTAAATTCTTAGCTGGTCCTGCGGAGGCCCGGCAAACCGTTCCCCTGGCGCCCTATGAATAATAACCTTTGCCCTTCCCTCCACCAACGCATAAGTCGCAGACAAATAAGTCATACTATTTTTATGAAAGAAAAATTGACAGGCGTATTAAAAGAAAATATGGCCCTGCTGGAACGGCTTTACAGTCCCAATTTCGTGGTGAAACAACGCTGCTTTGAAAACCAGAGAGACCCCCGCATCCGCTGCTGCCTTCTCTTTGTGGACGGGATGACAGACAGCCAGCAGCTCAATGCGGACATCATCCGGCCCATCATGCTGAACCGCCGTCTCCGGCCCTCGGAGCGCCTTCTGGACCAGCTCATGGAAGAGGTGGTCTTTTCCAACGAAGCGTCCAAAAGCGGCGACGTGGAGACCCTGATGGCGGAGCTTCTCTCCGGCAACGCCGTTCTTTTGGTGGAAGGACAGAAAGAAGCCCTGATGCTCTCCGCCAGGCATTGGACCATCCGCTCCGTTTCCGAGCCGGAAGCAGAAAAAGTGCTGCAGGGGCCCCGGGAGGGCTTCACGGAATCTCTGCTGGTGAACCTCTCCCTGCTGCGCAGGAAGCTGTGCAACCCGGACCTGAAATTTGAAAAGCTGTCCGTGGGCAGGCAGACCAGGACCCGGGTCAGCCTGTGCTATGTGGAAGGCCTGGTGAACCGGGAAATCCTGGAGGAGCTGCGAAAGCGCCTGGAGCGCATCGACATCGACGGCGTCCTGGACGCCAATTACATCCGGGAGCTGATACGGGATTCCGCCGCTTCCCCCTTTCAGACCACAGGCTTTACGGAGCGGCCCGATGTGGTGGCGGCCAAGCTGCTGGAGGGAAGAGCGGCCCTGCTGGTAGACGGGAGCCCCGTGGCCGTCACGGTCCCCTTCCTGTTCCTGGAATACTTCCAGACCAACGACGATTACTATTCCGATTTCTATTTCGGCTCCCTGGGGCGCATCCTCCGCATTCTGGGCTTTGTGGTCACCATCAGCCTGCCCGCCGTCTACCTGGCCCTGGTCACCTGGCACCAGGACCTGCTGCCCACCCGCTTCCTCCTGAACCTTTTCATGGCCCGGCAGGGCCTTCCCTTCCCCACCTTTTTTGAAATGCTCCTGCTCATCCTGGCCTTCGAACTGATACGGGAAGGGGGCTCCCGCATTCCCACAGGCTTCGGACAGACCCTGTCCGTAGTGGGCGGGCTGATCCTGGGGCAGGCCTCCGTGGACGCCATGCTGGTCAGCATTCCCGTGGTGATCATAGTGGCGTTCACAGGCATCACGGGCCTCATCATTCCTTCCATGAAGGGGCCCATCCTTCTGATACGCCTCATCTGGCTGGTGCTGGCGGGGCTTCTGGGCCTTCCGGGCTATTTCCTGGGAGCCGCCGCCCTTCTGGTCCATCTCTCCGGCCTCCGGACCTTCGGCCTGCCCTACACTTCCCTTTTGTCCCACAGCTTTTCACAGCATTTTACGGACACCGTCATACGGGCGCCCTGGAACCGGATGCTCCTGCGCCCGGCCCGACTTTCCCCCAAAAATTCCCGCCGCCAGAAGGACCCCTTCCGGCAGCCATGAGGAGGTACGAGAAATTGAAAGCACTTCTGCAAAAGATCCCCGCCCTGCGAGGCAGTTCCCCGCTGTGGAAATGGCGCCGCCTCCTTCCTCTTTTCATCCTTCCGCTCCTTCTTTCCGGCTGCGTCCGGGCGGCGGAGATCAACGACCTCTCCGTCTTTTCCGGCCTGGCCCTGGACCGGGAGCAAGAATCGGGCGGATACCGGGTATGGGCGGAGCTGGTGACTTCCTATGAGGGGCAGGAAAGCAGCGACGAGACCCTGATCGCCGCCGCCGCCGGCGACACCCTTTCCCAGGCCGTCACTGCCTGCGCCGCCGAAAGCAGCGGGAAAAGCCACTGGGGCCACATGTCGGCGCTGGTCCTGAGCCCCGGGGCGGCGGAACAAGGCATAGAGCCGCTGCTGGAGCATTTCCTCCACAATTCCCAATACCGTCTTTCCATGGACCTGCTGCTCTTCGACGGGGAGGAAACGGAAGAGGTCTGGGAATTGCAGACAGATTCCGGCGGCATCGGCGCTTACGATTATTCCGAGCTCCTGCTTCGCAGCAGAGAGCTTTCCACGGCGGCTCCCGTGAAGCTCTGTCAGGCGGCGGAGATCCTCAACACCCCGGGGATAGAGCTTACCGTCCCGGTTTTGACGGCTGACGGGGAAGACAGGGCCGTGCTTTCCGGCGCAGGGGTCTTTCTGGACGACCGGCTCACAGGCTTTCTTTCCCAGGAGGAGCTGCTCCCTCTGCTGTTCCTGCAAAACAAGGTGGAGACCGCCACCCTCTCCCTGCCGGCCCTCTCTGCGGCGGCAGAGCTGGTGGAAAGCAGCACCCATATCTCCTTTACAGAAGAAGATGCAGAGCTGATGGCCGCCGTCAGTATCCGGGGCCGCCTGCGTCTCAGCGAGACCGCCGGAGACGGACTTTCCTCCCAAAGCCTTTCCCGGCTGGAAGAGGCCTTTGAAGAGGAGGTGGAAAGACAATGCGCTCTCCTGGTCCAAAGAGTACAGAGCCAGCTTCGCTCCGACGTCTTCGGCTTCGGCCTTGCTCTTTCCAAAGAGACGCCGGAGCGCTGGGAGCCTTTGTGCCAAAGCTGGAACCTTCAAAGCTTTCCCCTTTTGAAGGCGACAATAGAATGTGAGTTCACCCTGGAGCAGGGCCAGTGAGCCGGGGAGGCGTCGTTATGCAAAGAATCTCATCCTCATCCTCTTCTCATGTGAAATATCTGGCGGCCCTGAGCCCGGCAGCCCCCTTCTTTCTCTGGGGGGCCTTCTTTCCTGTCAGCGCCTCGGCCTGGCTGGCCCTGCCCGCCGCCTGCGCTCTGGCCCTGCCCCTGCTCTGGCTCTGCTCTCTGCTGCTGGAACGCTTCCCCGCTCTGAAGGACGCCGCCCTGTGGCCTCTTTCCTTCCTGTCCTTGTTCGCAGCTTTGGCTTCCCTGAGGGCAAGCAGCGTTTTCATGGGTCTCTGCGTCCTTCCACAGCTTCCCCCCTGGCTCCCCAGCCTCTGTTTAGGACTTTTCTCCTTCTGGATCGCCCTCCGGGGACCCCGCCCCCTTCTGGGCTTTTGCGCCTTAAGCTGCCTGCCCGTTCTGGCCCTGCTGCTCCTTTCCATCCTCTCGGCAGCCTCCAAGATCGACCCCCATTTCACCTACCGCTACGCGCCCTTTACCCCTCAAGGCTTTCTTTCCTGCCTGGGACCGGCCCTGCTGCTTTTCTTCTTCCACGGGCTGCTCCTTATCGTCCTTTTCCCGGAGACGGAAGCTTCCGTAAAAAATCCCCGGGCCGCCTTTTTTCAGACTGTCCGGGGATTCATTCCCATAACTGTTTTATTGACTGCCGCCTGCTGGAGCACCGCCCTGGCCCTGGGCCCCGGCGTCTTTGAAAGCCTTTCCTTTCCCCTCTACTATCCCCCGGGCCTCACAAGGACCGCAGAATATCTGGAGCGCATAGAACTGCTGCTGCTGGCGGTGTATTTCTTTGCCGCCGTCAGCCAGCTTGGGCTGCTGTTTCTTTCCTTTGCCGCACCCTTTCGGCGCCTGGGCGCAAGGATGAACCGCCGGCGGAAAGACGCCCCGGACTCTCTTTCCGGATAAGCTCAGCGCAGCTTCCTTTGCAGGGCTCTCACAGCCAGATAGCTCAGAGTCATATCCACCAGAAAACCGGCGGCCAAAGCGGCGTTGAAGATCTTTTGCTCCTTTGGCATTTCTTTCACCGCCTGGGTCACCTGGGCAGGCCCCGGCACCTCCTTCAGCAATTCCGGCACCTCCCGCAGCCGTTCCGGGATGTCTCCCGCCATCTCCCTAGCTTTGTCCGGCATTTCCCGCATCAGCTCCGGCATTTCCCGGAAAAGGGCCGGCGCTTCCTTCATCCGCTCCGGCAGCTCCCTGAGCCGCCTTGAAGCCCCGGCGGAGATCCGCTTCATCTGCCGGCCACTCTGCTTCAGATAACGCTTGCTGTTCCTTTTCCAGTCCCCTTTCCTCCGGCATTTTTTCAGGAGGAAAAAAAGATTCCCCGCCAGCAGCGTCAGGGCGTAAAGGGAAACCACAAAAACCGCATGTTTCGGATAGTTCCACTCCTCCAGGATACGTTTGCAGCGCTCCATGTTTTATACCTCCCCGGTCAGTCGTTTTCACCCAACGGGCGTTTTTGCGTTGAAGAGCCGGCAGACTGGGCTGCCGGCTCCGTCCATTCTTATTGTACCTTACTTTGGGGAGCAGTATCAAGCTTTTTTGCAATAAACCAGACGACCAGGCCCACCACCACACAGGCGATGGAGCCGTACAACAGGGTGTCCATCATGCCCCAGAAATCGCTGAAGAATCCCGTTTCGTACTCTTCCAGGTAGTATTCGACGCCCCATTCGCCCCAATCCTGCTCATACCACTGGAGGAAGACCCGGCCTATCAGGCCGAA
>JAUNBO010000093.1:4615-7232 GCA_030527065.1 Bacillota bacterium
CGTGGTGAAATCGAACTGGGCCAGGAACATGGTGACGATGGAAAGAGAAAGAATGCCCACATAGGGAACGCCCTTTTTCTTGCTGACCTTCACCAGGAATTTGGGGCAGAGGTTGTCGTCCGCCATGACGAAGAAGCCCCGGGAGCCTGAAGCCAGATAGGTATTGAAGATGGCGCACTGGGAAATGATGGCGATGACGAGGAAGGCCACCCCCCAGCCATAACCCATGAAGTCGCTGAGGACGTTGTTATACCCCACCGAGCCTTCTTCAAAGGCCTCTGTGGACCAGCTGTCCCATTCTCCCACGGAAGCCAGGCCCGCCATGGTGGGCAGCACATAAGTAAGGGCGATCAGCGGCATGGCCAGGAGCAATCCCTTGGGGATCACCTGAGGGTTCTTCACCTCGCCGGCCAGAGTAGAGATGCATTCATAACCGCAGTACATCCACACGCAGATGGCGATGCAGGCGCCGATCCCTTCCAGGACCCCTAATTCCTCCGCCACGAAGGGCTCAAAGGGGTTCTGGTTCCAGTTGAGGAAGCCCACCACGGTCACCAGGGCGAAGGCCACCAGTATGAGAATGGAAAACAGAGTGCTTACCTTTCCTACTTCGCGGATGCCCAGAAGGTTTATGATGGTAAAAATCAGGATCATGACGATCTTAACGATAAAAGCAGTGGCTTCCGTCATTTCTACGTACTTGGAAAGATAGCCTACCACCAGGGCCACATAGACGCCGTTGGTGATATAGATGGACACCGTGTTCCACCAGTTGGTCTGGAATCCCCAGAATTCTCCGAAGGCCTCCTTGGCCCACACATACACGCCGCCTTCCTGAGGCAGGAGGGATCCCATCTCCGACACGAAATTGCTGATGGGCCAGGCCCAGATGATGGGGAACACCAACAACATCACCAGAGTGATGCCGGGGCCCGCCTCCGGGATCATCTCCTCGATGCCGAAAGCGCCGGCGGCCACCAGGCAATAGATCATAAAGACTATGCTGCTGGTCTTCATATCGTATTTTTTCAAACCGGCAACACCGTGGGCCTGATTCAAGTCCGTCATGCTCAACACCTCTCTTTCTTTCTCCGGAGCCGGCCGGTACCGGCTCCGACAAGTTTCACTACCGCATATTTATCCGCTTACCGCTTTTTCTCCGGGAGAGGCCGGTCCCGAAGCCGGTTCTCAGAACTTTATTCCCCCCGCTTCTGCCGGGCGTCGTGACCCTTGAAGATCTCTGCGATCTTCTTTTTGTCCGCCGCAGTCTTGTATTCGGAGTCCATCTCCACGATGCCGTATTCGTAGCCGGCTTCCTCGCTGAGCTGCAGATACGGAATGGGATCGAAATACTCGGGAGAGTAGACGCCCCTGTCCTTCCATACGCCTTTTCCTATCAGCTCTATGCCGATGGCCGCGCCGAAGCCCGTCTGGGCCACCACCGCCTGCATTTCCCACTTTTCCATGGACATTTTGTTATCGAAGGGCTGATACATGAAGATCTCCCGCTTCAGGCCGTCCTTGATTCCCACACAATGGACGCCTACCAGCATCTTGCCCACCATGCCGTCTCCCAGATCCTTGGGCTGGGGCGCCGCCGCCGCCACCACGTCTCTGGGGGATACCTTTTGTCCGCCCACATCTATGGGCTCGGTGCTGCGCAGCCCCAGGGCGTTGATGACCTTCAGGGCGTTTACCAAATTATCGTCCAGAGCAATCTTGAAATCCACCTTCTCCAGACCGTACTTTTGCAGGAAACGGGGCATGAGGACGGTTTCCTCGTGCTCCACCTTCACCAAGGTGTTGACGCCCACTCCCGCAGGCATGTTGAACTCTTCTCTTCCCGCAAAGGGTTTGTCCGCAATGAAGCCCTTTTCCTTGCTCCACTCCACATTGGGATTCATGCACTCGTCCAGGACGGTCCAGACGTTGAAGCCGAAATCGATCTCGTCCGGATCTCCGTCGGGGATGGACAGATTTCCGCCGTCCTTTACATGGATCTCCTTGAGCTCATCAAAGAGATACTCCGCCGCAAATTTGGCATAAACGTCCACGGTGCCCGGGTCTATGCCCAGGCAGATGCAGGCCATGAGGCCCTTGTCCGCCCACGCCTGATGCTTTGAGAAATTGTACTCCGCCATGATCTCGTCGAAGCTGTTCTCCAGTCCCGGTCCGTAAGCCGGGTTTTTCTTGGGACGGGACCAGGTCCCCATGCAGGCGTAGTTTGCCCCGCCTTCAAAAGCCGCGTCAAAAATGTTATTGCAGACAAAGGGGGGCGCTGCGTCCATTACAAAATCAATGTCGAAGTCCTTTATGACGTCTACTATTTCGTCTTTCTTCTTTGCGTTTATGCGCTCCGCTATAAAGCGCCCGCTATCGTCCTTCAGATGCGCCACCACTTCTTCTGCCCGGCCAAAATCGTAGTCTGCGATCACAACCTTTTCCAACCATTCTTTGTTCGGGTCCCTTGCCTTCAGGATACGCACTATGGATTCTCCTACGGCGCCGGCTCCCACCAGCAGCATTTTCATAATTTCACCTTCTTTTCCTTTTTTAGCAGTAGAATTCTGCAAATCAAAGATTTGTGAATTCCTTGCATAAGTCCGCCAGCCATTTG
>JAUNBO010000094.1:0-1897 GCA_030527065.1 Bacillota bacterium
AGCTGGTCCTGCGGAGGTCCGGCAAACCGCCCCCCTGGCGCCCCCTTGAATAGTATCGAAAATTAACTTCTTCAGGTCACCCCTTCTGTGTCAGAGCTGTTCTTCCACTCCGCTTTCCTCCCGCCGGGGAGGATTGATCTCTATGGGCGGCGGGCCGGAGCCCGCTTCCGGCATATCCGCCAGCACCACGTCCTCCCCCACCCGGCGCACCTTCTGCCAGGGAATGACCATATCCTCGTCCTGTCCCAAAAAGGAAAGGAAGCGGCGGCGGGCGAAGACCACCAGGCCTTCCACCACGCCCCGCTCCAGGTCCACTTCCAGATCGTCCACATACCCCATGCTTCTGCCGTCATAAATATTGATGACTTCCTTGTCCCGGATGTCCTCTGTGCTGATCATTCCCTCACCTCCATGGCACGAAACTCTTCAGGACTCCCTTTTGGCCCGCCGTTCCCGGAGAAACCCTCCGGAGCCTGGGACGCCGGAGGCAAAAGGGCCCTCTTCAAAAAATATGACAGGTCTCCGCCTGTCATACCAAATCCTTATTGAAAGCTCGCAAACGATTGTTCAGCCGCTTATGCGCCCTATAGGCGCCACGCCCGCAAAACCCCGGATTTCAATGCTGCTCCGGACACACCCTTCGCAAAATAAAGGCCGTCACCTGTTCTATGCTCATGTGGCTGCTGTCTATTTCCAGGGCGTCCGGCGCCCGGCGCAGAGGATTCAGAGGCCGGCTGCTGTCGTTGTGGTCCCGGGCGGCGATGTCCGCCTGGACCTCCTCCAGAGAGACTGTTTCTCCCTTTTCCAAAAGCTCCAGCCAGCGGCGGCGGGCCCGCTCCTCCGCAGAGGCGGTCAGGAAGAACTTGTATTCCGCATCTCTCAGCACGTTGGTGCCGATGTCCCTGCCGTCCATCACCACGCTTTTGCTGCTTCCCATCTGCCGCTGAAGGGCCACCAGCTTCTCCCGGACCTCCGGCAGGGCCGAAATGTCCGAGGCCATCTTCGAAACCTCCGGCGTGCGTATTTTATCGTTGATCACCTCGCCGTCCAGCAGGGTATTCCCCCCGCTGAAATCTATCTCCGTGGCACTCAGCATGGCCCCCAGGGCCTCCCGGTCCTCCAGCGGGATCTGCTCCCGCAGGGCCTTGTAGCCCACGGCCCGGTACATGGCTCCCGTGTCTATATAGTCTATCCCCAAAGCGCCGGCCACCTGCCGGGCTATGGTGCTTTTGCCCGCCCCGGAGGGGCCGTCTATGGCTATGCGCAGCTTTTCCTTCATTGTTTCCCGCTGTCCTTCAGCATCTTTTCTATCTCTTCCACAAAGGTGTTTACATCCTTGAATTGCCGGTAAACGGAAGCAAAGCGCACATAGGCCACCTCGTCCAGCTTTTTCAGGTGCTCCATGATCACCTCGCCTATGACCTTGCTCTCCACCTCTTTTTCTACCATGTTATTGAGGCCCCGTTCGATTTCGTTCACGATGTTCTCTATGTCCGCCATGGCCACGGGCCGCTTCTCACAGGCCTTTATGATGCCGTTCAGTATCTTGTTCCTGTCGAAGGCTTCTCTGCTGCCGTCTTTCTTGATCACCATGAAGAACACCTCCTCCACCTTCTCATAGGTGGTGAAGCGCTTTCCGCAAACGTCGCATTCCCGCCGCCGCCGTATGGCATGGCCTTCCTCCGTGGGCCGGGAATCGATTACCCTGGTATCGCTGTTTTCACAAAATGGACACTTCATTTGCAGCCTCCTCTCCGGTGGCCGGTCCGCCGGCCCGCAGGACTTGCCGTCCTGCCTTTGTCAAAGCACAAGCTTCCGCCGGGATTCATTATATACTATATGTAGTGTAGGGCGCAAGAAATTTTCCAGTCCGTTCCAGGCCGGCTTTCCCCGGCAA
>JAUNBO010000094.1:1997-7231 GCA_030527065.1 Bacillota bacterium
TCCTCTGCGCCTGCCCGCTATTTTGCCAGCTCATAAATGGCCATAATGTCCTCTTTATACAGCTTTCTGAAATTGCCGCAGACCCAGCCGGGGCTGTTATATAACATTTTATCCGCCATGGCCTCTATGCCGTCGGAGGGGATGCCGGATTCGTGCATGGTGGTGGGAACTCCCAGGCTGCGGCAAAAAGCGTCCAGGCGGGCGATCCCCTCTTCCGCCGTCTGCCGTTCCGTTTTCCCTGCCGGGTCCACATCCCACACCTGCCGGGCGAAGCGGGCAAAGCGGCCCACATCCTCGTCCATGACATATTTAGACCAGGCCACCATGGCGATGGCCAGAGAATGGCCGTGGGCAAGGCCGTACCCCGCCGAAAGCTCATGCCCCAGCTTGTGGGAGCCGTAATCGCCGCCTATGCCCGTCATTTCGTTGTGGGAAACGCTGGCAGCCCACATGAGCTCCGAGCGGGCCTCATAATTTTCCGGCTCCGTCAGGGCCAGAGGCGCATTCTTCATCACCGCCTTCAGAAGGGCTTCCTTTATCCCGTCCAGAAGGTCGCTTTCTATGCCGTGGTCAAAATACCGCTCAAAGGTGTGGGCCATGATGTCTATGGAAGTGACCGCCGTCTGATAGGGCGGCAGCGTGAAGCTCAGCTCCGGGTTCAGCAGGGAAAAGACCGGATAGAGCAGGGGGCTGCCGGCGGAGCGCTTCAGGCCTCCGTCCTCGTTGGTCATCACCGTGATGCGGTTGGTCTCGCTGGCGGTGGCGGGGACCGTCAGCACCACGCCCAGAGGCAGGGCCGCCGCCACCTGGGCCCGGCCCATAAAAAAGTCCCAGACGTCCCCCGTGTAAGGAACTCCCATGGCGATGGTCTTGGCCGTATCTATGACGCTGCCGCCGCCTACGGCCAGCAGCAGGTCCGCCCGCTCCCTGCGGCAAAGCTCTATGCCTTCCCGGGCCAGGCCCATCAGGGGGTTGGACTGGACCCCGGAAAGCTCTATGTATGAAAGTCCCGCCGCCGCCAGGGAGGCCTCCACCCGCTCCAGCAGTCCGGACTCCTTCACCCGGCTGCTGCCGTAAATCACCAGGGCCCGCTTCCCGCAGAGGGCCGCCTGCTCTCCGGCCTGCAGCTCCGCTTCTCTTCCAAAGATCACTTTCGTAGGCATTTGATACACAAAATCGCGCATAGTCTTCTCCTCCCGTCAAAACAGCGGAGGCCCGCCGGCAGACGCCGGTGCGGGCCCCGTTCTTACGGACATTATACAACATCACATGTATTTTTTCATGCATTTCAGGGCATTTTTTTCCAGACGGCTGACCTGGGCCTGGGAAATGCCGATCTCCCCGGCGATTTCCATCTGGGTCTTTCCCTCAAAAAAGCGCAGGGTCAGGATGTGTCTTTCCCGGGGGCTGAGCTTTCTCATGGCCTCCGTCAGGGAAATGGTCTCCATCCATTTTTCGTCTGTGTTCTTTGTATCCTTCACCTGGTCCATAATGTAGATGGCGTCCCCGTCATCCTGAAAGACCGGCTCTGACAGGGATACCGGGTCCTGTATGGATTCCATGGCCGCCGCCACGTCCACAGCCGATATCCCCAGCTCTGCGGCGATCTCGGCCATGGTGGGCTCCCGCTGACTGCCGGCCATCAGCCGGTCCCGGGCCTGCAGGGCCTTGTACGCCGTATCCCTCAGAGAGCGGCTTACCCGGATGGCGTTGTTGTCCCGCAGATACCGGCGTATCTCCCCTATGATCATAGGCACCGCATAAGTGCTGAACATGACGTTATGAGAAGTGTCAAAATTGTCCAGGGCTTTTATGAGGCCCACACAGCCTACCTGAAACAGATCGTCCGGGTTTTCCCCCCGGTTGGAAAACCGCTGGATGACGGAAAGCACCAGGCGCAGATTGCCCCGGATGAATTCGTCCCTGGTCTCCCTGTCCCCCTGTTTGATCTTTGCCATCATCTCCTTCATCTCTGCGTCTTTGTACACCGGCAGCTTGGATGTGTTCACCCCGCAGATCTCCACCTTGTTTGCCATGCAAAGGCCCCGCTTCCCGTCTCCGCCCCCCTTTGGCAGTCCGTTCCGCAAGGGGCCGGCAGGACAGCTTTCGCCTCCGCCGGCCGCTATCTTATTTATGCTCCGCCGGCCCTCTTTTTATTCCGCAGTCTCCTTCTTTTCCCGGACAGATCCCGGACAAAAAAACAGGCCGGTAAAGGCCTGCTTTCTCATATTGCCGGAGCCGCTTCTATGTAGTCATCTGGGCTCCACTATAAGCTTGATGGCGGTCCGCTCTTCCCCCTCTATCATGATATCCGCAAAGGCGGGAATGCAGATCAGGTCCAGCCCCCCCGGCGCCACAAAGCCCCTGGCGATGGCCACTGCCTTTACCGCCTGGTTAAGTGCCCCTGCGCCGATGGCCTGGATCTCCGCGTCGCCCCTCTCTCTCAGGACGCCTGCCAACGCTCCTGCCACAGAATTGGGATTTGACTTTGCTGACACTTTTAAAACTTCCATAAATAGTACCTCCCTGGTCTCCTTTTTTGGTCGGAACGGCTTGGCCGTTCCCTGCTTCCTTCAACTTTATTTCTTCGTTTGCGCCCCATTATAGCGCAAAGCTCTTGTCGTCTTATGCCGTTTAAACGCTCAAAAGCACCAAAAACTTTCGACATATGAAAAAAATTTGACAAATTCTGTTGCCAAAAGCTTGCTTTTTTTGCGACAAGGCTCTATAATGGGCTTGTGGTTATCCCCCTGATAACCTCATTAATCTCTAATCCCAATACCCCTTTTGAACAAAGCAAACTGCTCCCCTGCAGTTTGCTTTGTTTTTTGAGTCGTGATATACTTGTGTTCACAGCAGTAAAAAGTGTGATGCAAAGGTACGGCCCGGGAGTGCTATGGAAATCTTGACAGAGCGGCGGGAGGAGGCTTTTTACCGGAGCGCAGCCTTTCTCTCCTATTTCGAAAACGCCCGGCTGGGTGTTCTGGACATAGAGACCACCGGCCTCTCCCCCGGCGCCGGGAGGGTGGTCCTGGCCGGTCTTCTGACGCCGGAAAAGGGCGGCCTGTCCCTGCGGCAGTACTTCTCTTCCCACCGGGACAGCGAAGGAGCCCTTTTGAACGCCGTGGCCGAAGAGATAAGGAAACTGGACGCAGTGATCACCTACAACGGCGACAGCTTCGATCTGCCCTTCCTCCGGGAGCGGGCGGAGCGGCGGGGGCTGTCCTTCCCCGAAGGCTTTCACTCCCTGGACCTTTATCAGATCTTTCACAGGCATTCCCCCTTCCGGGAGTTTTTGCCGGACCTGAAGCAGAAGACCCTGGAACGCTTCGCCGGCCTTTCCCCAGACCGGCTGGACGAGATAGACGGCAAAAAAAGCGTGGAGCTCTACTACGCCTACTGCCGCCGCCGGGACCCGTCCCTGAAAGAAAAGATCCTACTCCACAACAGAGACGACGTCCTGCAGCTGGCCCGGCTCCTGCGGCTTCTGGATAAGCTGGACCTCCATGAGATCCTTTATGCCCGGGGCTTCCCCGTGGTCCGGGAAGGGCGCCGGGCTCTGATAAAACGTATCGCTCTGGAAGGCTGCCGGTTGCGGGTCCGGGGCACGGCGGCAGGGGGAGCACAGGATCACTATGCTTACGGAGAGAGCTATTTTTTCCGGCGGCAGGCGTCCACGGGAGAATTCCTCCTGGAACTGACTCTGGCCCAGGAAGAAAGCTACCTTTTCATAGATCTGACCCCACTCCCCTTCCCCCTGGAAGCATTGGAACGCTCCCCCGATTGCCACAGCGGCTACCTGCTCCTTGCGGAAGGCCCTGCCGTATACCACAGCACCACCAACCGGCTGCTGCAAGCCATTCTGGGAGCGCTTCTGACAGGGCAGACGCCCCTTTGAGCCATCTTGAAGCCCCGGACGCCGGCGGGATTCCGGCAGGCCGGACTTTCTCCCCATTTGAAGAAAACAGGAGGACAGCAAGCATGAACAAAAAGAATGAAAGCGTAAGGGAAACCGCCGCCAGGATCAAAGGCGACAGCTTCACCATGGCCGCCCTTTCCGGCGAGGCCCGGAACAAGGCCCTGGCAGACATCCGTCTGGCTCTCCGGCAGGGCAGAGACCGCATCCTGGCCGCCAATCAGGCGGACATGGAGGCCGCCGCCGCACAAAAGCTGCCGGAGCCCATCATCAAGCGGCTGAAATTCGACGATCAGAAGATCGACGACGTCTGCGCCGGCATCGAAAGCCTCATCGGCCTGCCGGACCCTCTCTTCCAGGTGCTTCTCCGCCGGGAACTGGATCAGGGACTGGTGCTGACAAAGCTCACCTGCCCCATCGGAGTCATAGGCGTCATTTTTGAGTCCCGGCCCGACGCTCTGGTGCAGATCGCCTCCCTTTGTCTGAAAAGCGGGAACTGCGCCATCCTGAAGGGGGGCAGCGAGGCCGCCGGCACCAACCAGGTCCTTTTCGATATCATCCATGCCGCAGGTACCGCCGCCGGCGTGCCGGGAGGCTTTCTCACCCTGCTTCACAGCCGGGAGGACGTGGGCCAGCTGCTGAAATGCCACGAGTCCATAGACCTGCTCATCCCCCGGGGCTCCAACGCCTTTGTCCGGCACATCATGGACAACTCGGAGATCCCCGTCATGGGCCACGCCGACGGCGTATGCCATACCTATGTGGACGCCGGGGCGGAGCTTGAAAAGGCCGTGCCCGTGGTCCTGGACGCCAAGACCCAGTATGTGGCTGCCTGCAACGCTACGGAAACGCTGCTGGTCCATAAAGACGCAGCCCCGGCCTTCCTGCCTGCTCTCGCCAAAGGAGCGGCGGAGCGGAGCGTGGCGCTGAGAGGCTGCCCCCGCACCGGGGCCCTCATCTCCTGCGAGGCCGCCACGGAAGCGGACTGGGATACGGAATACCTGGACTACATTCTCTCCGTGAAGGTTGTGGACAGCCTGGACGAGGCCGTCGCCCACATCAACCGCCACGGCTCTCATCATACGGACTGCATCCTCACCGAAGACGATGCCGCCGCAGAGCGCTTCCTGCTCCTGGTGGATTCCGCCGGCGTTTACCAGAACTGCTCCACCCGTTTTGCCGACGGCTTCCGCTACGGCCTGGGGGCCGAAGTGGGCATCAGCACCGGCAAGCTCCACGCCAGGGGGCCCGTAGGTCTGGAGGGCCTGGTCACTTACAAATACCAGCTCCGGGGCTGCGGCCAGATCGTGGCCGACTA
>JAUNBO010000095.1:0-5740 GCA_030527065.1 Bacillota bacterium
TACATACGCCGGTGCAAAAAAAAGAATTGTAATTTTCAGAAAAAGAAGATATAATAGTGCCCATAAATTGCGTGAATGCGCATTTAGAAGAAGGAGGAGAGAAAATGAAATTAAAAAAGGGATTAGCAATCATTCTGGCCCTGACATTGGTACTGACCTGCTTCGCTGCCTGCGGCGGCGGCGGGGATGACCCGGGCACGGAAGAAGGCAGCGAAGGGGAAGCGGCTGCTTACAGCGCAGACAGCCCCCTGGTCCTCAGACTGGCCTCTGACGCTCCCATCGAGCACATCGCCAGCACCGTTAATAATGAATTGGTAGAGTTGATAGCGGAAAAGACCGAAGGCCGGGTACAGTTGGATTATTATCCCGCCAGCCAGCTGGGCAGCTATGAGACCGTTTACGAAGAAGTCATGCTGGGCGCCATAGATGCGGCACAGATCACCGTGCCGGACGCTTCCGACGCCAGACTGGGCGCAGCCTATCTGCCCTGGTATGCCACCAGCTTTGAAGAAGCCTACGAGCTCTACGGCCAGGATTCTTTGATGACAGCAACCATGAGAGAGATCTGCGCCGCACAGAACGTCAATTTCGTCGGCTTCCTGCTGGAAGGCTTTATCGGCTGGGGCTTTGTGGATATGCCTCAGGATCTGTACACCCCCGGCACCAACAAGAGCCTGGCCCTCCGTTCCCCGGCCATGCTGACCTTCCGTATCCCGGCTGAGGAACTGGGCTTCACCGCCACCACAGTCACCTATGCCGAGGTTCCCACCGCCATGCAGACCGGCGTCATCGACGGCTGGGTAGGCGGCACCCCCAACATGAACTACGCCTGGGTAGGCGAGATCATCAATTACATGGTCGTCAACTACATGCATGCGGAAGCCACTGCGTACGTAGTCAGCGAAGTCAGCCTGGGCAAGCTCACCGAAGAGGACAGAGCTCTGGTTCTGGAAGCCTTCACCGAGATGAGCGACAGGAGCTTCACCATGGCGGAAGAGAACGAAAAGGACTATATGCAGAGACTGCAGGACGATTACGGCGTAGAAGTGATCGAATTCACCGAAGAGCAGGTAGCGGAGTTCGCCCAGTTCACCAGAGAGAATGTCTGGCCCCAGCTGGAAGAGCTGCTGACTGTAGAGCTGATGGACGCCTTCCGGGCCGAGATCGGTATGTAGCTTCTTTCAGAGAAACAACAGACATATGAGGCTTTGCCTCCTGCGGGGGAAGGGCGACCCCTTCCCCCCATTTTTATGATATGTTTCGGAGGGTAACGTTTTTTGATTTTCAAGACCCTGTTGCCTTGCTTTTCGAAACGGAACAAATCCCGACTTGCAGAAAGGAGCATAGAAAAAGTGACAAAGCTTTGGATCGAAAAAACTATGTTCTGGCGCGGATTCCCCAAGGTGCTGCAATGGGCCATCCTTCTGACGGCCATAGGCATCACCCTGATCGTCTTTATAGAAACCTGCTTCCGTGTGTTTGATTTCCTGAATTTCAACGCATATGAAGAAATACTTATCATCGTGGCCTTCTGGATGTACATGTTAGGCGCCGCCAACGGCAGCTATGAAAAGAGCCAGATCACGGCGGACATCCTGGAAGTCATGATGAAAGAATCCATCGCCAAGGACATCATCAGGATTCTCAGATATGTATTCACCCTGGTTCTCAGCGTCTGGTTCTGTATCTGGGGCTGGGACCTCATCATGTACGCCGTAGGCGTCGGCAGCGTAACGCCGGTGTTCCGCATTCCCATGACAGTGGGCTTCAGCTCCATCTTTGTGGGGCTGCTGATTTCCCTGTTCTATAATGCGGTGTACTCATTCCAAGGTTTTAAAGACCTGTATCTGCGGCGGATCAAGAAGGTTTCCCCGGCGGAGCTGGCGGAAACGGAAGAGGAGAAAGGAGGGGAGCAGGTATGACAACTGTCTGGATCGCACTGGCCGTGCTGGTATTCGTACTCATCATCGGCGTCCCCATTCCCCTGGCGTTCTTCGCCTCCTCTCTTACTGTGGTCATTCTCGGCGGCTACGACTATCTGTTCCTGCTGCCCTATGGATATAACAAAGCCAGTTCCATCATCCTTTGCGCCATCCCCCTGTTCGTACTGGCAGGCGGGTTTATGGAGAAAGGAGGCATAGGCGAAAGCCTTGTGGACTGGGTAGGCTGCTTTGTGGGCCGCATCAGAGGCGGCCTGGGCATCATCATGAGCGTGGCCTGCGCCCTGTTCGGCGCCATTTCCGGTTCCGGCATGGCCACCCTGTCCTGCATCGGCTCCATCATGCTGCCCCGTATGTATGCGGCTGGCTATCCCAAGGGACATTGCGCCGCGCTGATCTCCAGCGCCTCGGTATTGGCTCTGCTGATCCCCCCCAGCCTGGACATGATCCTGTACGCCTTTGTAGGCGGCCAGTCCATTCTGGCCTGCTTCATGGCTACGGCCATTCCGGGCATCATCCTGACGGCTCTGTTCAGCATAGTCAACTGCTTCCTTCTGCGGAACTGCGAAACCATTCAGCTCCAGCCCAAGATTCCCAGGAGCGAGCGGCCCAGGGAAGAGCAGTTCCTTCCCCGCACCATCCGGGCCATCCCCGCCCTGCTGTGCCCCCTCATCATTCTGGGCGGCATCTACGGCGGCATCATGACCCCCACGGAAGCGGCGGCGGTGGCCGTAGTATATTCCATCCCCGTAGGCATCTTCATCTACAAGGGACTGAACCGGAAGAGCATGAAGAAGTGCCTGGTGGAAGCCGGGACAACGGCGGGCGTCATCATGATCATGCTGTTCTCGGTCATGATCCTCTCCAGACTGTACGTCATGGAGAACGTGCCCCAGAAGCTGCTGGAGATGATGACTTCCATCACCGACAACACCATCCTGCTGTTCCTGATGATCAACGTTTTCCTGGTGGTCATCGGCATGCTGATGGACGATACCAGCGCCATCCTGCTGTGCACTCCCATCCTGCTGCCTGTGGTGCAGGCCCTGGGCATGGACGGCGTCCATTTCGCCGCCGTGGTGGGAGTAAACCTGGGCCTGGGCTGCGTCACGCCGCCTACGGCGCCTTTCCTGTATCTGGGCGCCCGCATCGCCGGCGCACCGGTGAACGAGATGCTGCGGCCCACCATGTATCTGATTTTCTTCGCCTGGCTGCCCACCCTGATCCTGGTCACCTATATCCCGGCCTTGTCTCTGTGGCTCCCCGGCATCATGGGTCTGGTATAAAGGCGGGTCTTGCACAAAAAGCAAAAACATAGTATTCTGGAGAGGCGGATGTTTCATCTGCCTCTCTTTTCGCAGGGAGAGCGCAGGCCGGCGGAGGACGCCGGAGAGAGAAAAAGGAGAAAGCATGGAGATATTGCTGGTGGCGATGGTGGTGATAGGCGTGGTCGCCTGGTCCACCAAGGGGAAGCGGAACGAAAAATCCGCTCCGGGATACAAGGGAGAAGTGAAAAAGCTGATGAAGCAGTACGCCGCCGGCCAGCTGGGCTGGGACAAGGCACTGGATCAGATAGAGGCCATGGCCAAAGAGGAAAGCATACGGAAGTATTTCCGGACCACCTACGGCTTTTTCTCCTTCTTTGAGGACGAGCTGCCCCTGGAATCCTATTTCCTGGTGATCTTCGGCGACATGCGCACCCATTACGTCTACGGCCCCCCCGACGCCAGAGGGCGCAGGCCCCGGAACTATGAGGATTACTACATAGGAGACAGGAACCACACCCTGGTGGTCACCGATAAAAACCTGTACATCGGGGACAATCCCAGGCAAAAAAAGGCCATGAAGCCTGTCCGCATCCCTCTGTCAAAGATAACGGACCTGGAGCTGAGCAAGGATTACGTGGAGATATCGGTAAAGAGCAGGCTGAAGGGACAGAGGGTCCACAACATATGGAGCTCCACGGGAGACAGCGTATTCTACCTGCTCCACTGCCTGCTGCAGCGGCAGAAGGAGAGGGAAGGCAAAAGCCTGGAAAACGGAAAAGGAGAAGAAAAGCCATGTTTGCAGACGCCATAGAAGTGGTGGGCGGCTATACCCGGCCCCTGTTTACCATCATGAAGGCCTACGGGGGAACAGAGGTGATCCCCGCCGCAGGCACATTGTTTTTCGTCAACGACAAGGGAGCGGCGGTGACCAGCCGGCATGTGGCCATTATGCTGAAGAACGCCGAGGAGATCAACCGGAGATACCGGGAATTCAAACAGGAGAAGGCAGACCTTCTTGCCGGCGGCAGGGACCCGTCTCTCATAGCGGAGCTGGAGGTGAAATACCAGTACAAGGCGGAGACCATCGTCCAGATACGGAACACCTTTGTGGATTGTGTGGACAAGTTTACGGGCTTTCGCATCCACCTTCACCCCAAGGCGGACCTGGCCATCATCTGCTTCGACGGCTACGGGGAGCTCCGCTATAAAGGCCATGCGGTTTTCAAACGGGACGGGAAAGAGGTGCGTCAGGGGGACAGCCTGTGCCGACTGGGCTTTGCTTTCCCCGAATTCACCAATTACACCTACGACCCGGAGAAGGACATTCTCCAGTGGACCAAGGGCGGGAAGATGAACTCCCCCCGCTTTCCCATGGACGGCATGGTCACCCGTTTTCTGGCGGACAAGGACGGGCTCAACGGCATAGAGCTTTCCACCCCCGGCCTTCTGGGCCAGAGCGGCGGCCCCCTTTTCGACGCCATGGGAGTGGTCTGCGGCATGCAGTCCTCCACCAAGCATATGTATCTGGGCTTCGATGTGATAGACAAGGAAATGACCATACGGGGGAAAAAGCAGCTGGTGACGGATTACGCTTTCCTCCATCTGGGGCAGTGCGTCCATGTGGACCTGATAAAGAGCTTCCTCCGGGAGCACGATGTTCCCTTCTCGGAAGAACCTGCCCGCTTTGGCATAGACGCCACAAAGGGCGGGGCCCGGCCTCTGTCTTAGAAGCGGCGGCATGTCAGAAAAGAAAAGACCTCAGCCCTACACCTGGAACAGGTTCTGGGCGATGCGCCGGAAATTCTTCTGCACATAGTTGCCCTCTTCCAGGGCCAGCGGGGAGCCGGCGTTGGCGGCCAGGGTGAAATTGACGTCGTAAGGAATGACGCCGGCCAGGGGGATGCGGAGGGTCTCCGCCATATGCTCCATGCCGGGAATGAGGGGAGAGCCGAAAAGCTCTGTATGTACCTGGTTCACCACAAAGGAGCGGCGGGAAAGCCCTGCTCCTGCCAGCAGGCGGTTCATGGCGTCGGCGCTGCGCAGGGAAGCGAAGTCCGGGCAGACCAGGAGCACCGCCCGGTCCGCCTCCGGGATGAGGGCGGACAAAGCGTCCCCGGAGCTGTGGGGGCCGTCCACGAGGATGTAGCGGAACTGCCGGCGAAGCTCCTGAAAGACCTCATGGGACCAGCCTGCCGCCGCTTTTTCCCTGGATTGGGGGGCGGAAAGCAGGCAGAGGGTCTCCGGCAGGCGCTTGTCCCGGACCATGGCCTGTTTCAGGCGGCAGAGACCGGAGGCTGCGTCGGCTAAATCGTAAATGATGCAGCTTTCCAGGCCCAGGAAGAGATCCAGACTCCGGCAGCCCGGATTGGCGTCCACCGCCGCCGTGGCAAAGCCCTTCAGGGCCAGGGCGGAGGCTAAATTGGCGGCAAAGGTGCTCTTTCCCGTGCCGCCCTTCCCCGAGGTGATCAGGACCACCTCGCCTGTTTGTTTCGTTTCCTGCATCGCTGCGTTCCTCTGTTTCTTTGTTTTTTC
>JAUNBO010000095.1:5840-7011 GCA_030527065.1 Bacillota bacterium
CCCGGAAGCCTTTTATATCCTAAAAATTGATCACTTTACTTCGTATGCCCACCGTCAGCACCAGGCCGACGACGGCCATATTGGTGACCACGGAGCTGCCGCCGTAGCTGATGAAGGGCAGGGTGATGCCGGTGACGGGCATGACGCCCATGGTCATGCCGATGTTCTCGAAAATCTGGAAAAAGAACATAGCCAGAGCGCCTACGGCGATGAGGGCTCCGGGCATATCCTTGGCGTTCCCGGCAATTTTGGCGATGCGCCAGAGCAGGAGCACATAGAGCAGCAGCACCGTCAGCCCTCCTATCAGGCCCAATTCCTCCACTATCACGGAGAAAATGAAGTCCGATTCCTGTACCGGCAGGAAGTCTAATTCCTTCTGTGTCCCTTCAAACAGCCCCTTCCCGGTGACGCCGCCGGAGCCGATGGCCACCTTGGAGTTCCAGACCTGATAATTGCCTTCCAGACTCAGATCCTCCGGATGGAGGAAGGCGTCTATGCGCTCCTTCTGGTAATCATCCATCAGATAGTACATCAGCGGGATGCAGAGGACTCCCACCAGGGCCACCTTGGCGTAGAGGCGGGTCTTTACGCCGGCGTAGTATATCATCACGATGGTGACGACGCAATAGACCAGAGCGTTCCCCAGGTCTCCCTGCAGCACTACCAGGCCGATGAAGGGCAGGGCATAGCAGCCTGCCAGCAGCAGCCCTCTTAAGGATTGCAGGTCCTCCTCCCGCCGGGACAGATAGCTGGCATAGACCAGGATGAAGGCCGCCTTCACCACCTCGGAGGGCTGCAGGTTCACCGGGCCCAGATCGATCCAGCCCAGGGTGCCGTACTGACTGCTGCCCAGGCCGGGGATGTACACCGCCAGCAGAAGCAGGATGGCGGCGGCATAGAGGATCTTATCGATCCGCTCCAGGATCTGGTAGTCTATCAGCAGAAAGACCACCACCGCCCCCAGGCCCAGGCCGAAGGCGACTATCTGCACCTTCATATCGCCGGTGAAGGAAAAATTCCCATCGTAGGCGGTGCTTCCTATCATCACCACGCTGATCACTCCCAGAAGAAACGGGAGGAGCAGCAGGAGCACGTCCAGATTTTTCAGGAGCTCCCGGAAATAACTCATTTAAAAACCTTTCCGGCCCCGGAGGGCCGTCTGCGGCAGTTA
>JAUNBO010000096.1 GCA_030527065.1 Bacillota bacterium
TTTTGCTTCTTCAGCATCTCCATCACCTCCCCGTCTCTGGCTGAGAGGAACAGGCCCCAGCACTCGCTGGCGCTGAGGGCTTCTTTCCCCTGGCACGCCTTTCTCACCTTGGGCAGCTCCAGAAAAGAAATCATCGACAGATCCGTCAGTTCCTCTCCATCTTCGCACCCGAATTTATATTCGTTATACCATACTTCTTCCTCCGGGAAAAGAATAAAATCCAAAATAAACAGGGATATGGCCCGGCTCCGGTCCGGATTTCCCTTTTTCCAGCTTTCCTGAGAAGCCACGAGATTTGCATGGTAATACATGCTGCGGGGAATGATATCTTCTCTTTCTGCAAGATGAATCTCTATATTGATGTAATCATTGTTACTCGTTCGGACCCGCAGATCCGGGGCAATTTGCTTATTTCCATCGTATTCTTCGAAAATCTCATTGTTCAGAAGAGTGACGTCCTCCGCCTTTTCCACATCCATGCTGAGGACGTCCCGCAGGAAGGCGGCCAGGAGGCCCTTCCCTTTCTCCGTTCCAAAAATGGCTTTTAAGGCCAGGTGCTGCCGGGGCGGCAGGAGTTCTTTTCCCTGATAAAATATCTTTTCCATTTATTTTTCTCCTCGTAATAATAATCTCATGTACAGCATCAAAGCTGCTCGCTTCTGATCGTGATAACGTCCACAATTTTCGTGCAGTCCTTTATCGCCCTCCTTTTTCCTTTTACAAAAAAGGCCCTTGGTATAATGGTTTCCCGCACAGCGCCGCCGGCGCCCGCACCTTGCGATGGCCGATAAGGCTTTTCAGTAAGCCTCCAGCTCGTATTCCGCTCCCCGGCTCACCCGGCAGACCTCCAGAAAGCTCAGCCGGAACAGGTCCTCGGTATGCAGCGTCAGGGTCACCGTGACGGAGGGACTGTCTCCTTCTTTCAGATAGCCTTTTTCATCGTCGTGGATCTCCATGACATACTCCAGCCGCTCCTGCCCTTTCAGGTCCATGTCCGCCGCCGCCCGCTCCGCAATGTAGGCGACGTATTTCCCGGCCTCTTCTTCGTCCACCACCATAAACCCCTGAGAATAGGCCCTTTCGTCGTAATAAAGGGCCGCCCCGGCGGCGGCTTCCTCCGCCGCCGCCTTCATGGCCAGCTGCAGACGCAGATACTGCGCCATATCCCCCTGATAGGCGATAAAGGTGATGCTTACCAGCATCATTCCCAAAAATACCACAAACACCTTCACGCTCTTACACCTCTGTCTTTCCGGAGCGGGCTCCCCTGCTTCTCCCGGCTGCCGCCTCAGTATTCCAGCCTTTCGCTGGCAGTCACGCCCTCTATGGTGTACACCGCCCGGTTCTCTTCCTCCCGGATGCCGAAGAGCCGCCCTCCCGCCATCACCTTCTCGATGGGCACGGATACGCTGTACTCTATCAGGCCCCTTTCCTGACTGCCGGCAAAGCTGTTGACCCGGTATCTGGGCGTGTCTGTGGCCACAATGACCACCTCCTCAGGACTGATCCCCAGGCCCCGGCTGATGTTCTCCCTCAAAGCCTCTGTGATTTCTTCCGAGAAGTACCCCTCCTGTTTCGCCTGCTCTTTTGCCGTATAGACCTGCTCCTGCAGCCAGCTGACAGAGGCGCTGTTCTTTTGGTCGAGAGTATACTGCATCATAAAGACCAGCAGCAGCGGGAGTACCCCCGCCAAAACGATCAATTGCTTCATCTCCGTTCTCCCCGCCGTCGGGCCCCGCAGAAGGCAGAGCCCGCCCTTTTTCTTTTACGGATTCCCGCTGCGCAGGGCGATCTCCCTCTCCCACAGGCCGGCCACAGACTCCATAACAGAGCCCTCGCCGTTTCCCGCAATGAGATTGTAAATGGCCACGCCCAGCAGCAGCATGGACCCCATAACGATGATCTGCTTCACTGCTTTCTTCCCTCACTTTCCCTTCGCCCCTCAGTTTTCACTAAAGAGAGCGTCCAGCCGGGTATCCGCCGAAGTGGCTATCTCTTGAGCCGAATCCTGAAAGCCCAGCACCAGGCCCCCGATGAATATCCCCAGGATCACCATGGATACCAATACTATCATTTGCTTCATTTCTCTTTCCTCCTTCTTTCCTTCGATGTTGCTCCGTTTCTTGAGCAACACTGCTTTTGCCCGGTCCTTCCCTTTGCGGGGACCTTCGCACCTTTTCCCCGGGGCGGACCCTATGGCGGGAATTCTTTTATCTTTGATATCGGCCCGTCGTCCCCTTCGCGGGACAAGGGCCCCTTGTGCGCCGAATAAGGAGCTACAGGAACATGGTCAGCAGCTCCCGCTGGTCCATGAAATACCCCACATAGAGGAAGTTGATGAACACCAGCATCACGTTCAGCACCACCGGCAGATAGACCAGGTCGCTTATGGTCTCGTCTTTACGCTTTTGTGCCGTGGTCCGGATCTCCTTGATGTTCTTCTGGTGGGAGAGCAGGGTTTCCAACAGGTCCTTAGGGTCTATGGCGTCCCATTGGAGCAGCAGCCTGGCAAAATCCCTGCTGATGGGAGTCCCCACGGCCCGGGCAAAATATGCCTCCGCTTCTTCTCTCCGGTTCATCCGCAGCAGGTGAAGGGTCCTTCCGCAGACCGGCTGCAGCAGCCCCTTGTGCTGCGCCAGCTCTTCCAGGATGTAATCCGCAGGCACGGCGCTTCCCTTGCCCAGTATGGTCAGGTTGCGGAGCAGGGAGATCCCCTCGTAGATCTCCATATCCATGCGCTTTTGCTCCCGCCGCCGGACCATGCCTTTTACTGCCCTCCATTCCCGCCACCGCAGCAAGCCAGCAGCCCTCTCCAGGACCGCCTGAGCCGCAGCAGCTTCCCGGCCTCTTGCCGCAGGAGCGCTTCTCAGGACCATGCCGCATCCCAGGCACAGGAGCAGTAAGCCGCTCCCGTAGACCACCCAGGTCCAATCCATACAAACTCCTTTCTGCCGGATGCATCCGGCCTCCTTTTATTGTCAATAATCAAAGCGCTGTCCCTTCACCGCTTCCATGATGGCCAGATTTGCCACAAAGAGGAAGAAGATCAGGAAGAAGAACATCAGGCCTTCCGGCTCTGCGAACTGATTGCTCAGGAAGCGTCCCAGGGGCACCTCCAGATAGCGGGTGGAAAGAAAGACCGTCAGGAGGTACATGAAGGGCACCAGGAAAAGCACCATGCGGTTGGCCTCTCCGTTGAGCCTCTTCCGTTCTTCCCATAGCGTCCTGGCCTCCCGCAGCTGTATCAGCACATCCTCCACCGACAGGGAGACATTGACGCCCTTTTCCGCCGCCATGCGGATGTTGTGGGCCAGCATACGGCTCCAGTTGGTGTCCACCGCATAGGCGAATTCCTCCACGGCGCTGCGGATGCTGACGGGGTTGGCGGTGCTCCGCAGCTTCAGCAAAAGCCTGTACAAAAGCCGCCGGCTGTGCTTCAGGCCTTTTCCCTCCTGCACCGCCCGTTCCAGGGTCTCATAGATGTTGAAGCCCGATATCCGGTATTGCCGCAGCAGCTCCGATACCAGTGCCTCTCCCTCCAGGCTGTTTTTCCGCCTCAGGCTCTCCAGCCGGATCCTCAGCAGCAGGTACGGCGCCGCCGCCGCCATTCCCGCCGCCGCCAGGGCCGGAAGCGGCGCCAGGGCCTGCAAAGCCGCCAGAAACATGGTCAGGAACAGCAGCAGGGTGACCAGCAGATACACATACGAAGGGATCCTGCGGCCCAGAGTGACCTGCAGCAGCATTTCCAGATGCTCTTGCAGGGGCCGGGCCGCCTTTTCTTCCCGCCGGTCCAGACTGAGCCTTCGCTTCAGCCAAAGGCTCCGTTGCCAGAGCAGGAAGCGCTCCCACATCAGCAACAGCAGTCCCGCCGCCAGCATGGCGTAGAGAAAAAAACCCGGAAGCGCTCTTATTCCCTCAGCCCAGCTCATGGTCCTTCACCTCCATGGGGAATTTTGCCGCCAGGACCCCCAAGGCCTCCCGGATCCGAAGCAAAGCCTCCGGGTCCTCCTCCAGCCCCGCTTTTTCCTTTTCCTCCCCCAATCGGTCCCGCCAGCGCCAGCGGTCCCCGGCAGGGTCGTAGAGGCAGAGAGGGGTCATGACGATCTCTCCCGTCCCGGGGTCCAGCTGCATTTCATAGATGCTTTTCAAACGCTTTTTCCCCTTGTCCTTCATCTGGATAAAATGAAATACATAATCGAAAGAGGCCGCCGCCTTCCGGGCCGTCAACTCCATATCTCCCCCCATGCTCCGGACGATCTCCCAGGCCACGTCCCAGGGAAAGCGCAAAGGGGAGCCGCTGTGGAAGGTGATTTTCATCCGCCGGACCCCTTTCCCCGCAATTCGCAGAGCCGTATCCAGGGCGTTGCCGTCTCTGGCCTCCGCCAGGACGAAATAGTCTGCGTCGCTGCGCAGGAGGTTTTTGGATATGGTCTTCAGCTTTTCATTGTCCGCCAGCAGCTGTACCACCGGGGCCTCCGGCATCAGCTGATGCAGAGGGATCTCCGGATCCGTTTCCACCATCACCCCTTCCAGGCTCCGGTCCTCATAGCTTTGCCAGGTACACAGGAAGGAGGTCTTTGCCGTGCGAACGGCGCCGGTAAAGGCCACGTTGTAGCCTGCCTCCACCATGGCCCGGAACAGGGGGATGGCCTCCTCCGGAATGGTCCCCCTGGAAGCCTGCTCCTCAAAGCTGTACTCCGGGATCACATAACGGCGGAAAATCACCACATCCTGCCCCTCTTTCACCATAGCGCCGCCGAAGACGGTGATCCGGGTGCCGTCCAGCAAATAGATCTCGTGAAAATCCCTGTCCAGACGTTCCTCCGGAGTCAGGAGCAGAAAGGCCCGGAGCAGCTGTTCCCGGCGTTCCCTGTCCATGCGCTGAGGCATCAGACGCATCTTTCCGCCTTCAAGAAAATAGATCCGGTCCCCGATGATCTTGGCGGAGCTGCTGCTCCGGTAAGCCTCCGAAAACCATTGGGACATTCCCGCCAGACCCCAGACCTCATGATAAATGCCGTCGGTGAGGCTTTCATACCAGGGTGGGAAAGAAGCCTGCTCCGCATCCAGCTCCTTCACCAGTTCCCGGATGCGGCTCTTGAAATACGCCACTTCGTTTTCATAGCCTATGAGGGCTTTCTTCTGCAATTGCAGCATGGAGGGAAGATCCTCTCTTCTCTCGTCCTCCCACTGAGCCGCCAGACCTTCCCGGGCTCTGTCGCAAAGCTCCCGGAAGCTCAGGGAATTTTCGTTTTCCGCTGTCTGAGACAGATACTCGCTCAAATAAAATTTCTCCATCTTCCCTTCCTCTGTTTCTCTATCTCCGGCAGGGCGCAGCCCGCCAGAATGCGGTTGGCCACCTCCGTGACCCCCTCTGTGTATTTCTCGTTCCGATAGGATAAAAGGCTCTTACGCTCCATTTCCGCCAGCCTTCCGTGGTCCGCCGCCGCCACCTTTATCAGCTGCTCCGGCCCGATGTCCAGACGCCGGCAGACATAATCCTGGCTGTAAGGGTCCTGCTCCTGGAAATGGTTCATGATAAATGCGCTGAATTCCAGGCCCAGCTGTTTATAGATAGGCCGCAGGCGTTCCCAGCGGCTCAGGGCTGTCTCCCTCTGGCTCAGCACCAGGAAATTGTCCCGGGAAAGCTGCAGGGCCCCTGCCGCCAGGCCGTTGTCTATTTCGTTGCCGCTGTCGGCCACAACGATTTGAAATTCTTCCTCTACGGTTTCCAGCAGATATTCCACCATGGCGGGAAAGTACTCCCGGGTCTCCAGCAGGTTTTCCACTCCTGCCAGCATGTAGAAATTTTCTGACCGCCTGCAGGCCTTCAAAAGTTCCTTCTTGCTCAACACCCGGTTTTCCAGATAAGCCCGGAGATTCTCCACGGATTCTCCCGCCCGGTCCACATATTCGCTGCCGGGCCCTCCGTGAAGGGAAACCAACAGCACCCGCACCTCCCGATAGCTGGAGGTGATGAGCTCCGCCACAGACTGGGCCAGCATGGTGGTCCCCACCTTATGATCCGCCCCGTGAAAGGTAAAAAGACGTTTCATTGCCATTCTCCTTTCTGTACGATGAGCAGGCCGGCAGGCTGCTCTCCCGTGGTCCGGTCTGCGATTTTTTCATAGCCTTCCATGTCTGTGAGGATCTCTATATGGCTGATGACCCCGGTGCCGTCGGTCCTTTCCAGAATGGGCAGTTCCTCCCGGAGCTCCGGGTCCCGGACCTCCGCCTCATTGCCGTCCTTCACAAAGGCCACCCGGTATACTCCTATAAGGGTCCGGGTCCGGTCTTCATAGATCTCCACCAGGTCTCCCTGCCGCAGGGAACTGCTCCGAAGGCTGATCCATTCCGGTTTCAAAGGAAAGACCGTTTCGCCTTCCTCCATACGCCTTTCCGGCTCCTGAAAGTCCGCCGCCGTTATCTGGCTTCCCGTCCCGATCTCCCGGGCCGCCGCCATGCCGGACAAGGCTTCCAAATCCTCCGGCTTCAGCGCCCCTTCCATTTTTCCTTCCTCCGGTATCCTCACGGTCCTGAACAGTCCGGGGGAGATCTCTGTTCCCGCCGTCACCGTCTCTCTGGTCACCAGCACCTCCTGGAACATCACCTCTTCCCGGCCCTGCAGTTCCCAATAGACCAGCCCTCCTGCGGCCAGAAGGATCAGCAGCGCCCCTGCCGCCATTCTCCACTTTTTCACCTGACGCCTCCCTTTGCTAAGATTTGCATGTTTTCATTTTGGATTTTCATCTTCATCTTGAATTCCCATATTTTGTAATTTGAATTATATCGTCCATTTTTTCCTTTGTCAACCATATTTTGTAATTTATTCAAAAAAGTTTTTCCCGCACCAGGCAGCATTTTCTTTTCTCCCCGCCGTATGATAGAATAGAGCCGCCGACAAGTAAACTATAGATTGTATGCCAGCAGTGGGAGAGGCAAAGCCGGGGCCTGTTGGGGGATGGCTATGCTTGCCCGTTTTTCGAGCTACA